>JAGQVV010000218.1 GCA_020437805.1 Flavobacteriales bacterium | reverse complement strand
GAACATCAAGTTCCCGTGGAAGCTCTCGATCGGTGATCATAGTTGGATCGGACAACGCGTGTGGTTGGACAACCTGGATACGCTCACCATCGGCAGTCATGTGGTGATCAGCCAAGGCGCCATGATCATCCAAGGCAGCCACGACTACAAACAGGTGGACTATCCGACCTACAGCCGACCAGTGGCGCTCGAGAACGGCAGTTGGGTGGGCGCCGGCGCGATCGTCACCTTGGGCGTCACGGTGAAGAGCCACGCCGTTCTTGCCGTTGGAAGTGTCGCGACCAAGGACCTGGAGCCCTACACCATCTACCAAGGGAATCCTGCACAGCCTGTGCGTGAACGTGCCATCGGATGAAGGTCTCGCTGATCACCGTTTGCCGTAACGTGGCCCCCCTGATCCGCGAGACGCTCGATAGCGTGTTGGGTCAAACGCACAGCGATATCGAAGTGATCGTGATCGATGGTGCGAGCACCGATGGCACGGTGGACATCCTGAACAGCTATGCCGACCGCTTGGCCTACGTGATCAGCGAGCCGGACAAGGGCATTTACGATGCGATGAACAAAGGCCTGCGTATCGCGACCGGCGATGTGATCGGTTTCGTCAATGCAGGGGATCTGTTGATGACCCCGAAGGTGATCGTCCAAGTGGTCGCGGCCTTCGAACAGGGTGGGGTGGATGCGGTCTATGGGGATATCATCATGGTCGACGAGAACGACATCACCAACGTGAAGCGCACTTGGCTCAGCGGTGCTTTCGATCGGGATCGCTTCAAGCAAGGTTGGATGCCGCCGCACATTGCCACCTTCATCCGTAAAGAGGTGTACGACAGGTTCGGGTACTTCAACACCGACCTGCGCATCGCAGCGGATTACGAGATCCTTTTCCGCTTCCTCTACAAGGAGCGGATCCCGACCGTTCATCTTCCAGTGATCCTCGTCCGATTCCGCTTGGGCGGTATGAGCAACGGTAGCATCCGACACGTGCTTCGCGCCAACAGAGAGGTTCGGCGGTCATGGCGGCTGAACGGTTACACCGCCCCTCCACTGCTTGTTACGCGTAAGCTCTGGAGCAAGGTGATGCAGTTCTTCCATTGAGCCGAGTTCACAGGTCCACGTGATCGGATCAGCCCATGAACATTGGTCCACGCGCATTCCTGTAAGTGCGCCGGTGTGGATTCCCGATCCTTGATCACCCCATCAAGGGACGCCGAGTTGCAGTGGATGGGCAGCTTTATCGTGCCCAACGAATGCTCCACATGCCGCGGAGATCCCCCAAGGAATAGCCCGTGGCCTTGTCCCAAGTGTACAGTTGGGCGATGGATGCATGCGCTGCGCTATCCAATCCGTCACCCACCTTGCCGTGGCACTTCAGACAGGTGGGAGTAGTGATGAAGATCGGCTGGTAATAGGCAACACTGTCCGAGCCGACCTTTAGGATCGGCTTCAAGGTGCCACCTTCCTTTCCATCGTTCCATGCGCTATCCAGATCCCGCAGCACCTTCATCTCCTCCGCGTCCGGGGCATCACGCAAGGCACGCCACCGTTCGCTGGTCCTCCGGATTCGCGCGCTGTGCACCATGGAAAGGGAGTCGGTCAAGGGCAATGCGTTCAACGAGCAGAATTCGACGGCATGGACCGGCCCACCTTGCTTCATCGCTGCTTGTAACGCGGTGCTCAGCGCTTGGAACGATGAGTTCGCTATCGCGGCACCCTTTTCCATAGCAGCGGCCTCATCGAGGTCCGGCGCCATCGTGCAGGCGTGCAGTGCAAGGACAATGCAGAGGAGTGCTGCTTTGGAACCCATGCATCTAAGATATCCGAGGAACCTCGTTCGTCATGTTCCATTCGTCCGTATTCCTGTTCACCTTGGAAGAAGATCCAAGCCCCATCAAGAAAAGGCACCAAGGAAGATCCATGGCAAATGAAGACCGCTCCTGGCCGTCTGCTTGCACCATGTACAGGATCAAATGGTGGAACCCGCAGTGCTCGTATGTCAGGTGGGCAGCACCAAGCTCATGTACCAATGGTGCGCGGTGGAAGACTTCCATGCCATGCTGAAGAGGCATGGGGCCGATCGGAGAAGAACCCGGTGAAGAGTAGGTACGGACTGAAAAAGGGCCCGCGCGGCCGTTTCGGCGTATACCTGCCGCCACTGCTCGAGGCCTTGGGGCTGGTGGAGCTGGAACACGATGCCGGGAACAGGGTGCGGGCCCACTGAGCGCTCACTGCCCCAGCACGGGAACCTCAGTGTCTACTTGGACACGTGCGTATGCACGTCCATTTGCGGGAACGGGATGCTGATGTCTTCAGCGTCGAAGCGCTTCTTCACGGCCTCGATGGTGTCGAAGTGCACACCCCAATAGTCCTCGCTCTTCACCCAACTGCGTACGGTGAAGTTCACTGAGCTATCGGCCAATTCCCCAACAGCGATCATCGGTGCCGGGTCCTTGAGGATCCTTGCATCCGTCCGCAGGATGCTGTCTATCACACTACGAGCCTTGTCGATATCATCGCCATAGCCGATACCGAAGCTGTGGTCCACGCGGCGGCGATCCTCGGTGCTGAAGTTCACCATGGCACCGGAGCTCAATGGAGCGTTGGGCAGGATCACGGTCTTGTTGTCAGGGGTCTTCAGGATCGTGTTGAAGATCTGGATGCTTTGCACCGTTCCGAGATGGCCTTGTGCCTCGATCGTGTCGCCCACCTTGAACGGTTTGAAGACCAAGAGCATTACACCACCAGCGAAGTTTTGCAATGTTCCGCTCAGGGCCATCCCAACAGCCAAACCCACAGCACCGAGCACAGCGATGAAGGAGGTCGTCTCGACACCCATCATCTGCACCACGCTGATCACCAACATCACTTTGAGCAGGGTGGTGGAGAGGCCTTTCAGGAAGGGGATTAGGGAAGGGTCCACCTTACGCTTGTTCATCATCTTCACCATGGCACGACCCAGCGCACCGATGATCCAAAGGCCTACGATAAGGACCACGATGGCCATGACCACGCGAGGACCATGGGTAAGAACGAGGTTGATCACTTGTTCGGAGATTGCATCGAGATCGATCATATCAGTGTTGTTTTCAGTGTTCATTCGCTCAGTTGATAAGCCGGCCATGCCTTGAGCACACTGATCACAATTCCCAACCCAAGGTCGTC
This sequence comes from Flavobacteriales bacterium, assembly GCA_020437805.1. GTDB lineage: Bacteria > Bacteroidota > Bacteroidia > Flavobacteriales_F > PHOS-HE28 > PHOS-HE28. The sequence continues at coordinate 8,756 of JAGQVV010000218.1, read as the reverse complement.
TGGAACACGTAGTCCGTGTCCGTTGCGCCTTCCACTGGTTGGTTGTCGTAGTTCAGGGTCAGGCCCATGCGGATGTACAGGTCCTTGGGCAGGTCATATTTCAGGTCCACGCGATCATCCATGCGCAGGCGTCCCGAACCGGAGAGTCCGGGGAACAACTTGGCCGAGATGAAGAGGCTCAAGTCGCCCACATCGAACAGGTTCAGTTCCATCCCGGCAATGGCCTCTGCGGTATTCCGTTCGGGGTCCTCCGTGCTGTATACCTCCCGGGTGTATGCAGCCCCACCCAGAAGGAGCAGGTACATGCTATTGGTGCGTATCAGGTAATTGCCCACCGTAGGCTGATAAGAGCTTCGCAGGAACAGCTTCTGTTCGGTGTTCGCGAGAAAGCTTGCATCGAATCCGCCATAGAAGTTCTTTGGCAGTGCCCATCGGAACCCAGCGCCCAGGTCGGTACGCTGGATATCGTCCACATCGTTCTGTGTGGAGTTGACGCGGTTGTATGTGGCGGAGGCGGACCATCGGTCCGTGGCATACCCCAAGGAACTGCGTATGCTGAACTGCTGTAACGCGTTCGCCTTCGTGAAGGAATAGCCGAAATCCACCGATGCGGAGGCGCGGCTCCAGAAATCCTCCTTCACCGATTTCAAGAATACCACCTCGCTCACGTTGGTCCTGACCGTGTCATCACTCCCTTGCAGCACCAGGGTACTCTGGTCCATGCTATACAGCCGTGCAGTGATCCGCTCACCATGCGTCAACTGAACGAGGTAATGGGAGGTCGTGCGGACCATCCGCACGCCGGTCCATTCGATCTTGAAGTCACTGTCGCTGTAGCCGGTCTCCAAAGTGATCACACCACGTGATAGGTCCTTCATCTCGCCCACAAGGATATCGCCACCTTCCAGGAACAAGGAATCCGGTTGGGCCAAGATCCAGTGTTGGAACAGGAAAAGTGGGAGTAAAGCGATGACGCGATGGATCGACAGGAAATCCACTTGCATTGCACACAAAGGAAACTAACCCGAAAAGGGCATCCAAACCAGCATTTCCCCCTGCTTTGTCATGAAACACGTGGTGGCGCTTCCCGTGTGGGCAAGATCCATTTCGGTGCCACATTGCGCCATGCCAGGTCCATGGCATAGCGGAACAAGCGTTCGTCGCAATGCCCCATGAACACGTTGGTCCAACCATGTTGTCCCCATTTGTTCGGAACCGCCGCGAAGGCCTCGGGATGCCCCTCGTGCAGAGCGCGTTGCTGATCGGGCGTCAACTTCATCACAGCACGATGGTCATCCAACCACAAGGTCATGTAGATCTTCTTCTTGACACTATAGCTTGGCCTGCCGAAGTGTTCCTTCTCGGCGGTACCAGGCATGTCCAAGGCCATTTCACGAGCGGTCTGCGCGTCCATGGCGGGAAGATAGCTTCAGCGGCGAACAGTAGCCTCGATTCAGCGCAACAGCGTCACAACTCCCGTTCGCCCTCCTTGAACGCCCTTGGAATCCGTGTATTCGACCTCCCAGAAGTAGGTACCATCCGGCACATAGCGACCACTCCATCCTGCGCGCGGATACATGATCCCACTGAACACGACTTGTCCCCAACGATTGAAGATGGTGAGCGCTGCACTGGGAATGCTCCGCATTTCGACAGGGAAGAACTGGTCGTTCAGTCCATCGCCGTTCGGGGTGAATACATTCGGCATGACCAAGGAAACCTCACAATCCTGTGTGCCTACTTCGATCGCATCCGAGGTCGAACAGACCCCGAACGTGATCTCGACCGAGTAGATGCCGGGATGTGATATGGCATAGGTGGGCAGGGTCCACCCGTCGTGCCAGAGATAGTCGGCTCCGGGAATGCCAACGTCAAGGATGATCTCGTCACCCTCGCACAGCATGACGTCGGCTCCGAGATCGAGATCCAGCAAGGGGTCTTCCGTGATGTGCACCGTGTCCACCGATCGGCCACATGTATTGGATACCTCCACCCAGTAAGTGCCCGGCGCACCAACGATCATGGTGGAAAGCGTTGAGCCGTTCTGCCAACGGTAGGCAAGTACAGAGGGGGATGTGGCATCCAAAGTGATCGATGCCGCAGAACATATGGACCGATCCTGGCCGAGTTCCGTCGTGGGCAGTGGGAGGCCTTGGACCATGATGGAATCCCGCACTGTGCACCCGTTCAAGGAAAGGGCCACCCAGTAGAGCCCACCTTCAACCACAACGAATGTTGGTTCCGTGCTGTTATCCTGCCATCGGTACGTGGCTGCAGGCGCGGTGACATCGAAGTGGAGTTCCGATCCTTCGCAAAGTGTGGTATCATCCCCCAGTTCCAGCGACGGACGCGGTGCGAAGACCACGGTGATCGAGTCCAGCACAACGCCACACGGGCTTGCCAATTCCACGCGGTATACGCCGGGATCCAGGACCGTGAACGTTGCTTCCTCGGCACCATCCTGCCAACGATACGTAGCTCCCGGGCTCATGGCATCCAGGACCATCGTATCTCCATCACACAAGGTCGTGTCACCTCCAAGGTCCAGGACCGGAAACGTCACGTAGTCCACTTGTATCGAATCGGAGCGTACCGCACAATTCGTGGTGACCGTTACCACGTATGTCCCAGCGGAATCGACCACGTGGGTGGGTAGGGTGTCCCCATCCTGCCAGAGGTAGCGTGCACCCGTCACGCTGGCATCAAGGAGAAGTGGTTCGCCGACACAGAGCACGGTATCCGCTCCCAGATCCAGCGAGACGGCAGGCTCGTAGCCAACAACGATGGAATCAGTGAGCGTGTCGCACGGGGTGATCACTTGCACGGTATAGGTCCCAGCTTCGCTAACGTTGAACGTGCTCGCATTCGATCCGTCCTGCCAGCGGTAAATGCCGGAACCCAATGTGGCATCCAGGGTCAAGACATCACCAGAGCAAAGTGTGGTATCCGGCCCCAGTTCAAGGATGCTGTCGCACGGTGCCAGTTCTATGATATAAACCCCGGCAAGATCGGGCACGCCTGATGTGTTCAAGAACGTGATCTCCACTCCGGTAACGACCTCGTTCTGCGTGACCCCGAAATCAAGCGCGAAATCCAACGGCAGGATCAATCGTTCGCTGACCTGTACACCGCCATCGCAGTTCGTGAAGTAGTACGTCCATTCCACGTTCGGTACGGGTATCCAATTCGAGGTGGAAACACCGTGTGGTGCGGAGAACGTGCCGCCCTCCAATGATAGACGTACCGTGTAGTTATCGGCATGGAAGCTTGTTTCCAACAACAGGTCATCCCCGGGAGCATCCATCCACGTACCGCTGAACAGACCGGTCATGACGGAGTTGTTCGACATGTTCACCCATGTTAGCTGGTCGGGGAAACCGAGGACCGGCCCGGCCGAACAGCCGTTGGGGTGGACGGCGCTCACGAGCGCATCGGCCAGCTGGTATCCACCAAGTTGTTGCGCCCGTACACCGCAGTACGTCGCTGATAGCGCAACAGCGAGGATCATCCGATGATAGGTGCGTAAGTGCAAAGGTGCCGGGGGCTTTCAAAGGTCCTTCATTTGCGAAGGTATCGCCGTGACATCTCGATCAGCGCAATGCGACCACAACGGACACTATGCCCAGAATGAACACAAGGCCCAACACGATGCGCTCGAACAAGGATTGGTCCAATTGTGCGAGAATTTGCTTTCCGAAGTACGACCCGACCAGACTGACCGCGGCGAGCACCGGCAGGTAGAGCCAGGTCCGTGCATCGAGGTATCCTTGGCCCCAGTACACCACGCTGCGGCTAAGGTCCACACCCATGTCGATCCAAGCCGAGGTGGCCACGAAGACGTTCTTATCCAATCCGAAGGCCGCGAGCGTGGCGCCGCGCACCGCTCCACCCGTACCGACCAGACCGGCCACGAATCCGGAGACGGATCCACCCACCAGTGCATTTCCACGTGTGGGATGGATGCGTATGTTGGGCAACAGGAAGAGGAACGCGCTCATGAGCAACAAGGCTACACCAAGCATCAGACCTATCGCTCGACCGTCCACCCACACCGTGAGCCTTGCACCGAGAACAACACCGATCACCGCGGGTATTCCCATCTGCACCAGCAAACGCCTGTCCATACCTTTTCGGAACAGGATCATCTTGGCCCCGTTACTGAACACATGGAAGACGGCGGTCAGCCCCAACGCTTGCTCGAACGTTAGGAACCAGATCGCCAAGGGCATCACCAGCATGGACGAACCGAAGCCACCGACGGTGCCCAGCACTTCGGCCAGGAGGAGCAATGAGAAGAAGATGGCGATCTCCACAACACAAAAGAACGGTTCCCCCGATCATGAAGCATGTCCATACCCACCGGTCGTCGAAATAGCTTTACCCAAATGCCTTACTGTACCGCTTGCCGAAGTTTGTTCCGTTGAGTATTCGTATATTACGTGGGACACTCGGTCAAACCAACTCCTGTGGCCTTCGGGTCCGGCTTGTTCAGCTTGGTTGGTCGTTGCTTCACTCACCTTATCACACTATATGAACATCTACGTAGGTCGCCTCAACGATGCCATCACTTCCTTCCATCTTGAACTCCTCTTCGGTCATTTCGGCGAAGTGGAACGTGTGAATATGATCCGCGATCGTGAGACCGGTGGATCGAGGCATTTCGGTTTCGTGGAGATGAAGGACCCCATGGCGGCACAGGAGGCCATCAGCAAATTGGTTGGGGCACGCTTGGAAGGAGCACAACTGCTGGTGAAGCCCGCGCGGGACCGCAACTGATCATCGATCGCCGATCCAGATCACCCCGGACTCCTCCAGTCGAACGACACGGTCCTTGTACAAGGCCCCCAGAGCTTTCTTGAACGCTTTCTTACTGATGCCGAATTCCGCATGGATGAACTCCGCATCGCTCTTGTCCGTGAGCGGAAGAAAGCCGGTAGCGCGTAAACGCTTGGCCAGCATCTCGGTGTTCACGTCGATGTATTGCCTGTAGCCTATGGGTTGCAGCGTGATGTCCAACTTGTTGTCCTCGCGAACGGTCTTCACATAGCCCGTGATCCGGTCGCCGATGGAAACCGTTCTGAACAATTCGTTGGCATGCACCAAGCCTTGATGAATATTGTTCACGATCACCGAGATCCCCAGTTCACTTTTCGCGTACACCACCAGCTGCACAACCTCGCCTTTCTTCACGATCAAGTCATTGTTGCTCAGGAAGTCCTCGATCCGTGTGCTGGCATAAAGGCGATCGCTCCGTTCGTCCAAGACCACACGAACCAAGTACCAACGCCCTTCGGTAAGGGGCTTTCGCTGTTCGGCAGGGGGCACCAGAAGGTCCGGTTCAAGACCCCATTCCATGTGCGCACCTGCGGCATCCACGGATCTCACTCGCAGCGGTGCGAACTGGCCCGCTTCGATACGTACTTCGCGCGTTGTGGCCACCAGCCTATGCTGTGCATCACGATGAACGAACACCTTAACGGATCCTCCCTCATTTACCGAAGCAGGACATTCCGCTTTGGGCAACAATACCTCAGCCTCATCATCCCCAAGGAACAAGCCTTGGGGTGTGCTGCGTAGTACTTTCAATTCCTGGGTGCGTCCTGTGCGTATCACAATGGCCGGAAGGTAAGGCGAGCGTCATGGTCCTGTTGGCAATCCGGCATCCTCCCAACCAACGATCCCGGCCGGCATGCTGTATACGTTCGAATGACCGAGAGCCACGGCCGCCTTGGCCGCCATGGCACCGGCCGGACATTCAGGGCTGTAACAATAGAACACCAGTATGGCGGTCTTATCGGAGGGTAGTTTGTCCTCGGTCACTTCATCGTACACCAGCAGGACCGATCCGGGCACATGGGACCAACCGTGTTGGTCCGCCTCGTTGCAATCGAAGATGTACACCACTTGTTCGTTACGCATCACCTCCAGTTGTTCCGGGGTGATGTCACGCACCAATTGGGCCGCCATGCCAAAGGCGACCGCATCCTGTTCGGACTGGCCATACCCGAAATGGTGCAAAAAAGCGAAACAAACGATCAGGATTGTGCTGTGCATGAGTGGTGGATCCGCACGCCTAAGCTACTTCATGTGCAAGGTGTCTCCAAACCATCGGCATTCCCATTGAGGAGCGCTTCGGTCCGGCTCAACTCCTGTTGCGGAGCATGGAGATACCATTCTCATCGGTCGTTAGTACCTCGCTCATATGGTCGAACCAAGGTCTCACGCTCTTGAAAAGTCTTTCCACTGTTTCCAGGAAGACCGGCGCCAGCACATCCTTGTCCGAAAACCGATGGCGAAGGATGAACTGCTTATGGCGCAGTAGTTCGATGGCCGGGTGGTCCTTGGAGTGGTCACGAGGTGCAGTGCGCAGTTGTTCGCCCTCCACTTTCCCGAAGTTCGTGCGGATGGCCTCGGCACCAAGTAGCTTTTTCCAAGTGGCGTGATCTTGAGCGATGTTCGCACGGATGCGTCGGAGGTCGCCAGGCTCGGGGCCGAAGAATCCACATGCGACCATGCTCTTACCGGGTTGGATACTGAAGAAATAACCCCCTCGCAACTCAGGCTTATGGCGCCCCAGGACTCCCGCGAACCGTACCCTGTACGGCGGCCGGTCCTTGTGGAACCGTTGATCGGCGTGGATCCGCATCAGGCTCTGCCGACCTGTCGCCGTGCTTATCCTGTCATGCTTGACCATTCGCTTGATCAATGCGTCTGCGAAAGCCTCCATGTTCTCCTTTGCCACCGTGTACCGCCCTTTGTTCGCTTGGAACCATTCACGGTCGTTGTTCATGTTCAGGTCCACGAGGAAATCGAGCGTGGTGCGTTCGATGCGTACGGTCCTGCTCATCGGGAGATGGCTGTGGTGGGTCGATCACGAAAGTAGGTAGGTCCTGGACCCTTTGCGAATGAAGCCGCTGTTGACCTGGACACCCAGCGACAGGCACGCACTTCTTCTTGGGCTTCGCGGAGCCGTTCGATGACCCAAGCAATCCCAGTTGTGCCCGCTTTGCGGATCCACGTCCTTGTGTTACCATCCCCTACGTGACATTCGTCGCCTTCCATCGCGACCTACAGCGATAGCTTCGTACCAACAACCACGATCATGTCCGATAATAGCACCCTGCATCCAGAAAGCCTGATGATGAGCTATGGCTACAAGCCAGAGTTGAGCGAAGGAGCCTTGAAACCGCCGATCTTCCAGACCAGCACCTTCGTTTTCCGCACTGCGGAAGAGGGGAAGGCCTTCTTTGAGATGGCCACCGGACAGCGGGAACCGGAACCGGGCGAAGTACCCGGCCTGATCTACAGCCGACTGAACAACCCCGATGTGGAGGTGCTGGAGGACCGGCTGAAGCTGTGGGACGGGGCTGAGGCCTGTGCCGTGTTCGAAAGCGGCATGAGCGCCATCACCACGACACTACTTGAGTTCCTGTCGCCGGGTGATGTCCTCCTTTTCAGCAATCCGGTGTACGGTGGCACCGACGGCTTCATCAAGAACACGCTGACGCGTTTCGGTATCGAAGTGATCGGCTTCCATCCTGCTCAGCAGAAAGACGTGGGAGCCATGGTACAGCGTAGTGGCAAGTCCGATAAGGTGAAGATGATCTTTGTGGAAACGCCCGCGAACCCGACCAATACCCTCATCGATATCGGGGCCTGTTCGCGCCTGGCCAAGGAACTTTCCAGCGCGGATCGGCAGGTGGTTCTCGCGGTGGACAACACGTATATGGGCCCCCTTTGGCAACACCCATTGAAACAAGGCGCTGACCTTGTACTGTACAGTGCCACGAAGTACATCGGGGGCCATAGCGATGTGATCGCCGGGGCCTGTTTAGGCAGCACCGCATTGATCACCCGAGTGAAGAAGTTACGCAGTTCGCTGGGCAGTATGGCCGGCCCATGGACCGGCTGGTTGCTACTGCGCAGTTTGGAAACATTGAAACCGCGCATGGAAACGCAGGCGCGCAATGCAGCGCTTGTGGCGGCATTCTTGAAGAAGCATCCGAAGGTGGCTCGCGTGCTCTACCTGGGCATGATTGAGGACCCGGCGCAGCAAGCCATTTTCAAGGCGCAATGCCTCAGCGCCGGTGCCATGGTGGGCTTCGATGTGAAGGGAGGAGAACCGGAGGCCTTCCGGTTCCTGAACGCCCTACGACTGGTGAAACTCGCCGTGAGCCTCGGCAGCACCGAGAGCCTCGCACAGCACCCGGCCAGCATGACGCACGCGGGAGTGGACCCGGTCGAGCGGGAAAAACTCGGTATAACGGGAGCATTGGTACGACTATCCGTAGGGATCGAACACCCGGAGGACCTGATCGCCGACCTGGAACAGGCCTTGGCCAAGATCTGACCTAACGGTTTCCGCGCGTAACGAGCTTGCCACCCAGCCAAGCCATGGGAATGTACGCCGCGACGATGTCAAGTACGATGAACCATGTTGGTGCGGGTATCATGGTTGCTGCCATGATACCACCGAGCAGGAACCATGCGCCCAAGGCCAACGCGAAGGTCATCTTCCGCGTCGTTGCTATGAACGCTGCCACCAGCGCGCCCGCCAGTGTCCCCAAGGCATGTGCTAGAAAGGGGAAAAGGAAATGGATGGGTGTGAAGAGGTGAGCGTGGGCGCGGATGCTCTCCATGTCCGTGGTGTCCATGCCTTCCGGGGCCGGTACGAATGAACCACTGATCGTGATAAGGCCCATATTGACGGCACTTCCGATAACGATCCCGGAGAGAACGGCGAGTACATTGCGAAG
>JAGQVV010000217.1 GCA_020437805.1 Flavobacteriales bacterium | reverse complement strand
CTGCGCCGCCAGGGTCTTGTTGTGGCTCAGGATCAACGTCGGTCGGTCCACCTGTGCGATCACGTTCGCCACCGTGAAGGTCTTTCCCGATCCTGTTACGCCCAAGAGGGTCTGGGCGGGCACACCTTCGTTCAAACCCTCCACCAATTGGCGGATCGCTTCCGGCTGATCACCGGTGGGTGAGAATTCGGAAATGAGTTCGAAGGGCACGGATGGTCGGGAATAGGAATCCGCAAAGGTACCCCCTGAAGCAGGCCGAGGCCAATTGCGAACAACGCTCAGGACGAAGCGTCGGGGTCCATCGCGCACAACTGCGCGTTAACTTTGGTCCACCATGTTCTTGGAACGCTTGGCATATTACCTGAACCCGAAGAGTCTTTTCGGCAAAAGCAGCAAGAACAGCAGCTTGCGCTTCATGCATGGCATCAACCGGATAAGCATCTTCCTGTTCCTGTTCTGCTTGGTGGTGATGCTTGTTCGTGCCATGAGCCGCTGAACCTGCCATGTACACGCGGTCGTTTAGAACGCTGCCCTTGACCCAACGCGTGGAACTGCTCCGTGATCGCGGAACCTACATCGGCTCGCGGATCCATGGCGGTCATCAAGTGCACCTGTACCAGTTGGCGGGTTTCCATGTTGAACTATGGATGCGCTTGGGATTGCGTGAAGTGGAATGGGCCGAGGTGGTGCACAACACGGATATTCTCAGTGAATACGTGAAGCTTGATCCGAAGGACCTGCTTTAGCGATGCCAGACGTCCCAACTGGCTTCCGCTTGGGCGTGCAACATCGTCAATCCGTTCACCGTGCGCGCACCGCGTCGTTCACCCTCCATGAGGAACAGGGTGCGCTCTGGGTTGTACACCAGGTCGATCATCAGGTGCTTGGGGCCGATAGCATCGTACGGAAGCTCAGGTCTGGTTTCCGGGGCCGGCTCCATGCCCAAGGGTGTGGAGTTGATGATGAGCGTGCTCACGTTCACCAGTACCGGGTCCAGTTGTTCCCATACCAGATCGCCTCGTTCGCGGCTTCGGCTCACCACACGGAACTTGATACCGGCCTCTCGCAGAACGTACGCAACTGCCCGGCTTGCGCCTCCGGAGCCCAGCACCAACGCGCGGGGCGTTCTGCCTTGCAGCAAGGGATGGAGCGTGGCACGGAATCCATCGATATCGGTGTTGTAGCCCATGGTTCGACCGGCGTCGATCTTCACTGTGTTCACTGCACCCACTGCGGAGGCGGTGGCATCGAGTTCATCGAGGTAGGGGATGATCTCCTGCTTGTAGGGAATGGTCACATTGAAGCCGGACAATCCCTTGGTGTTGCGCAAGAGATCCGGTACCTCCGCGAGATCGGCGAGTTCGAACGTATCGTAGCGATGACCGAAGAGCCCTTCCTTGTCGAACTTCTCCGTGAAGTACCGTTGACTGAAGGAATGGGAGAGGGACCTCCCGATCAAGCCGTATCGTGTCATGCCTTGGGGGGTGCGAACCGATCGAGGACCACCAGCAAGGCGGCTCCGAACAGGGCAAGCACCACGGCCCAAAATAGCTGAGGGTCCTTGGATGTGATGCCCAACACGGTGTCCATTTCCGTGATGGAAGCGTAATCCGAGGGCCGGATATTGCGTTGGATGAAAGGTTCCAGGTGTGCGTCTGGCTTTCCTTCATGCACCATGCGCACGCTGATCACCTCCTTCCATGGCCATATGATGGTGAGCGAGCCCAGCAGGAAGCCCGTGAGCGACGCCACGGTGAGGTCGTGATGGTGCGCGAACATCCAGCTGAGGATGCGCGAAAAGGCCATGAGCCCGAACAGGCAACCCAACATGAAGACACCCACGACGGGAATGTCCAAGGTCTTGATCGCCGTCATGACCGGGAGGTATGCACCCAAGAGCAAAAGGATGAAGGAACCGCTGATGCCGGGTAGGATCATGGCACAGATGGCGATCGCCCCGGCGAAGAAGATGAAGAACAGGCTGGTCGATCCGGACCCCGCGTTCAACAGTCCGATGGCGATAGCGATGGATGTGCCGAGCAACAGACCTATCACCGGCCCAATGCTCCATTGCCTCAAGAGCTTTGCGCAAAGCCACACGCTCGCCGCGATCAACCCGAAGAAGAAGCTCCAGATCAATACGGGTTGGTGCTCCAACGCCCATGTGATGGGCCGTACCAAGAGAAGCACGCTGCACACGATACCGGCGAACAAGGTGGCCAGGAAATCCCCGTTGATCTGCTTCCAAGCGGCCTTGAAACCATCTTTGCGCAACACCACCAGGGTCTCCGGTCCAATGGACTTGATCGACGCCAACAGCTCTTCGTAGATGCCGCTGATGAAGGCGAT
>JAGQVV010000216.1 GCA_020437805.1 Flavobacteriales bacterium | reverse complement strand
CACTGTGGGCTTTCCACTGCGATCGCTCACGCGGAGCATGCGCAATTCCCCGTCGCCACTATCTTGACCAAAGCCCGATCGACGGAAAGAGAATGCTGCACACGATCGGCCACTCACTGCACGATCACCACACGCCGCGACCACCTATCGTGATCATCAGTAACCACCACGAGGTATTGCCCCGTGCTGAGATCACCGGTGGGCAAGTGCACTTCGCCACTGGCATTCGTGCTAAGCAACACACGACCGGTGGTATCGAGCAGTAGCGCCTGCATGAGGCTTCCGCGCGCGTTCCGCAGGGAGATCCCGGAAGCTTGCTGAACAAGTGTGATCCCATCGGTCACTTCGCCCAGGCCGGTAGTTGCATCGACCATCACAGCGCAATCCTGCGTTGTGCTGCCTTGGCCACCGGCGTTGTAGCTGGTGAGGGAAACATCATAACAGCCGGGCAGTTCGTAGACCACTCCGATCGGATCCTGGTCACTGGACGAATCGGGTATGCCACCTGGGAAGCTCCATGACCAGGCCGTCGGGTTGTTGGTGGATTGGTCGATGAAGTTGACGGACCCTCCGGGCAGGATCAGCGCGTTCGATACCTGGAGGTGGGCCTCCGGCGCGGAGGGACACAGCAGTGTGGCACCTTCGCTCAATTGCCAAGTGAGCTCGAGGGGGCTACTGTTCGTGCTGAAGTTGTCGATGTAGAGCAGATAACGCTGGCCTGCCAACACATCGAGGGATCGCACCCAGCCATCACCGCCTGCGGATTCACTGACATCCGTTGCCGATGTGGACAGGCCTGTTGGTGCTGCTTGGGAAGCATACGAACATCGTATCGGAGCGCCGACCGGTGGACACACGATGCTGTCCAGAGGTCCCCAGATCGCGAAGTCGATATCGGACTGGAACGGAGATGATAGCGTGAATGCCAGCGTGCCGTCGGTCGCAACAGTGAACTGGGTCCAGATCCCTTGTCGTTCACCTGCAGCAAGACATCCTTGGTTCGAGGGGTCCAGATCCACTGAATAGCCGTTCATGAGCGCGCCCTTCGGAAAAAGCGTATCCGAACAAAGCCATGCCGCGTAGCCACAGTCACCGGCCAAAGGTGTTGGGGGCTGGCAGTCGACCAGGCCCGTGTATAGCCCGGCGTTCGTGGCCATGTCGGATCCCAGGAAATACGCCCCTGCCGATCCCCAGAGACCCAGGACCACGGAATTCTCGTTGTTCTGCGCCCCGGCCATATAGCTCAGGGTCAGCACATCGCCGAGGTCCACACCGATGAGCTTGGAGGCATAACCGCCAGCAGCCAGACTGTCCACGATCAACGGGCCACCGTTCACGCTGTATCCGATCCGAGCACCCGTGCCCCAACCATCGCCAAAGGAATCGAACAGCTCGAGGTGATATAGGCAATCACCTTCCGGGATCTCGAGTATCCCAGAAGCACACACACTGAAGTCACCGCTGGTCCCATTGTACCCCCAAGTGCGGAGATACAGGGTGGCCCCGGGCTCAAGGTCCATGAGGTCGAAGAAGGGCATGGAATCCATACCACTGTCATCGTCACAGGCCAGCAGCGTGAAAGGGCCGTCGCACGAAGGCGCTGCGTAAAGTGCCATGGCCGCATCGGTCATGGTGCCCGATGCCGTCTCGATGCGCAGCGGACCGGCGGCCGGCGCGCTGATGGTGTACCAGACATCGCCGTTCGTGAGCGAACCGCAACCCGGACCGGGCACGTTCGAGGTCAGTGTGGCGCCCACATTGTCCACCGTTGTGAACGTGCAAGTCACGTTCAAGGCCAGGGGCAGTGCCGTACAAGGTTCATCGTTCGCTGGCTGTGCGGCAAGCAGCGCTGGCAATACACCGGCCAACAGCACCGCGATCGATCGTTGCATGGGATGACTTTTTCTCAAAGGTGATATGAAATGTGCGATCCTAGGGCTGACCGGATGGAAGGCCGGTTATCTTGGCATGGCACAGCATGGAAGACATCACCCGTTCTCCGCTCTACAGTCCTGATCTGGCACCTATACCGATCGAGAAGCGTACTTGGAGCAAATGGAACCTCGCCGCGCTCTGGGTGGGCATGGCGGTGTGTATCCCCACGTACTTGTTGGCGAGCTACATGATGCGCGCGGGCTTGAGTTGGCAAGCGGCACTAACCATCATCGGTCTCGCGAACCTTGTGATAACCATCCCCATGGTGCTCAACGGACATGCGGGAGTGAAGTATGGGATCCCCTTTCCGGTGCAGGGGCGCGCGGCGTTCGGGACGAAGGGCATCCACATCCCGAGCATCGTGCGGGCGATCGTGGCCTGCGGCTGGTTCGGCGTGCAGACCTGGATCGGTGGCTTGGCGATCTACTCCATATGGAATGCCGCGACCGGAGCAGTGGGCGATCCGGGTTTGAGCGCAGGCAAGTTCATCGCCTTCGGGATATTCTGGCTCATCAACATATACTTCATCTGGAAGGGCACCGAGAGCATCAAGTGGCTCGAGACATGGGCCGCGCCGATCCTCATCATCATCGGTCTGCTGCTCATCGGTTGGGGGGTGAAGAACGCAGGTGGTTTCATGAGCGCGTTGGACCAGGGAAAGCAATTGCAACAGCCCACTGCCGTGATGATGCCGAACGCGGATCCAACGTCCGGGTACGAGCTGCGTTTGACCCCGCTAGTCGGTTTGGATGGTGCGCCTAAAGCGACCGCGTATCGTATCCTTCCCACTGCGGTCATGGACATGGAACCGGTCAATTGGACACCGATCACCGCAACCAACACAAGCATCGCAACAGGTATTGAGCCAAGTGTTCAAGTACAATTCCGGAACGCGGAAGGGCAGGAGTCGACCATGTTGACCGTAGCAGCGGGTGCCAACAGCGGCGTGGGCTTTTGGAGCTACGTCCTTTGGTTCACCGCAATGGTCGGTTTCTGGGCCACGATGGCGATCAGCATTTCGGACATCACGCGGTTCGCGAAAAGTCAGAATGATCAGCTGGCCGGCCAGTTCATGGGGCTGCCGGGCACGATGATCTTCTATTCGTTCGTCGGCATCTTCGTCACCAGCGCGGCCGTGGTCGCCTTTGATGATGTGTTGATCGCCGAGGATGCACCATGGGATCCCGTTTCGCTCGTGAGCAAGTTCCAAAGCCCGGCCGTGGTGATCTTCGCGCAAGTGGCACTGCTCATCGCCACGCTCAGCACCAACATCGCGGCGAACGTGATCGCACCAGCGAACGCCTTCAGCAACTTGTTCCCCAAGAGGATCAGCTTCCGCGTGGGTGGTGTGATCGCGGGTGTCATCGGCATCCTCATCTGCCCGTGGTGGCTCATGGACGAGATCAGCGGCATCCTCATTTTCGTGAGCGGTCTGTTGGGTCCGGTGCTCGGCATTTTGCTCTGTGACTACTTCATCATTCGTAAGCGCGCGTTGGTGATCGCAGATCTATACAAGGTCGATGGGCCGCATGCGGGCGTTAACAGTGCCGCGACCATAGCGCTGGTTGCGGGTGTATTCGTCGCCATCATCGGTTACTGGGTGAAACCGCTGGAGGTCCTCTACACGCTCTCGTGGTTCAGTGGAACAGCCGTGGCGTTCGTGGTGTATTGGGTGTTGATGGGCAAACGTGTGCTGCGTGAAGGATAGGAGCGACACCCCGCAGCGAGGAACGAGCGAGGAGTATAGCGGATAGCCCGATCCGGCTGCTTTTGAGCCGGGGCACGCCAGAACGAACGTTCACGCCATTAACTTGGAACCGCATTCGATCATCTGATCGTCTGATTTTTCTGATCGACCATGAGCTTACTCATCAAGAACGGAACCGTCGTCACCGCCGCCGACTTCCACCGAGCCGACGTCCTCATCGAAGGCGAACACGTCAAGGCCATCGGGCATGACCTGCATGCGCCGGGCGCGGAAGTGATCGACGCGAAAGGCCAGTTCGTGC
>JAGQVV010000215.1:6440-11717 GCA_020437805.1 Flavobacteriales bacterium | reverse complement strand
ACCTGATCGAGCTGGGCAGGGACCTGCCGCTGATCGCGCCGGAGCACAAGACGGAGGAGAACATCGTAAGGGGCTGCCAAAGCCGGGTATGGCTTACGGCCGAACAACAAAATGGACTGGTCCACTATTCCGCTGATAGTGATGCCATGATCACCAAGGGTATCGTGGCCTTGCTGGTGCGCGTGCTGAACGATCGAACCCCGCAGGAGATCCTGAACACGCCGCTCACCTTCATTGATACCATCGGTTTGCGCGAACACCTATCTCCGAACCGAAGCAACGGCCTGGTGGCGATGTTGGACCAGATGAAACGCTATGCAGTGGCGTTCTCTGCTAATGGACCCAAGGGATGAAAAGCGAGCTAATTACTCCGTTCCGTGTTCTCACGGGTCTATGGTCCGAGGTCGTTGGTCTTTGGCCATGCGAACTTCAAGTGGCATGGCCAAAGACCTCGGACCATAGACCTAGGACCTGCATTCCTTCCTACCCATGACCCCCGAGGAAAAAAAACAACTGGAGGACCGCGTGATCGACGTGCTCAAGACGATCTACGACCCGGAGATCCCAGTGGACGTCTATGAGCTGGGCTTGATCTACGAGGTGAACGTGAACGACGATGCGCACGTGGATGTTAAAATGACCCTGACCTCCCCTTCATGCCCGGTGGCCGAGAGCATGCCGAACGAAGTGGAACAGAAGGTGGGACAAACGCATGGAGTATCCAGCGCTAAAGTGGAGCTCACCTTCGAACCTCCGTGGGATAGGACAATGATGAGCGAGGCAGCGCAGTTGGAACTTGGTTTCATGTGATGAGCGAGAACGACCCCATCATCAACAAGGTCGCATCGAGCGGGATCATCACCCTCGACATGGAGGAGATGTACCCGGCCGGCGAACGCGTGGTCTTCGACCTGAAGCCGCTGTTGTGGGAAGAAGTCGCGCTGAGGGAGGACGACCTTCGTGCCTTCTGCAATGAGCATGATTGGTCGCAGTATGCGGGCAACCTCGTGAGCGTGCAATGCAGCGCCGATGCCATCGTGCCCACGTGGGCCTTCATGCTGGTGGCCACGCACCTGCAACCGCATGTGGCCTTCGTCACGCAGGGTAGTATCGACCAGTTGGAGCGTGCCATCTTCACTCGCTTCGTGCAGCGGCTGGATGTGGAGCCCTACCGCAATGCCCGAGTAGTGGTGAAGGGCTGCAGCAAATTGCCCGTTCCGCTGAACGCATACGTGGAGTTGAGCGCAAAGCTGCTTCCGGTGGTGAAGAGCCTGATGTTCGGAGAGCCGTGCAGCACGGTGCCGTTGTACAAGGCACCAAAACAATAGGTCAAACTCCTTGGGCTTTTCCAGGCTCCCGAGGATAGTAAGGCGCAAAGGCTGAACACCTGACCTGGAGATAGTGAGCTCAATACATGGTTACCTTCGGACGGATGCGATCTGCTTTCCTGTTCCTATTGTTCGCCACGTCCTGCCTGTTCGTTGGTGCTCAAAACTCGAAAGCAGGACCCATCCGTAGCGAGAACGGCTGGTACCTCTCGCCGCACGGAACGATCCGGATCCTGGTCCTCTTCGTAGAGATCGAGTACGACATAACGCCTGAGAAGGACCCTCAGCCCGATGGGGCGGACCATTGGAAAAAGGGTGAGCTTCCACGTTGGAAGGACGAGGTGTTCGATCCGCACCCGATGCCGGTGCATGAAGCGCGCGTATCCCGGTATTTCCAGGATATCAGTCTAGGGCGCTACTCCGTACTGGGCGATCACATGAACGAGCTGCTTACGCTGAAGGAAAGCGAGTACCCGGGGGTACATAACGCACATGGCATCGGCAGGTTGGCCGTGGAAGAGGCGAACAAGCGCCCTGCACTGATCACACGCCACGGTCTGGGCATCTCGGATTTCGACCTGTGGAAGGATGGCGGTAAAGCCGGTGGAACCAAAGAGACGGGACCCGATGATCCGCACCGTTACGATCACCTCATGGTGATCATCCGGAACAGCGGACTGGGACACGGCGCCGGCAGCACCGATCCCGGTAGTCCGGGAAAACTATTCGGGTACGAAAGCGATACGCAATCGCGATTCGGTGCCATGTTCGCCCTGCCATTCGAGATCCTGAAGCACGAATACAACCACCTGCTCCTTGGGGGCAACAACTTCCACAGCGGTGGCGGGAACGCGGCCCGATTCGAAAGCAATTTCATGACCTTGCAAGGTGGTTGGAGCATGATGGGCGCTGCCGGAAGCAGTCTGCTCACCTGCAGTGCCTGGGACCGCGATCGTTTGGGTTGGGCTCCCGTTGGTGTTGTACACCGGATCCGCGCAAGGGACCTCAGCGGCCGTGAAGTGAACGGAGACCTCGACCCTGCGAACGGTGATACGGGCATCTTCGTGTTGCGTGACTTCGTTCCCTCCGGCGATGCGCTAAGGATACGGATGCCAGGGATACCCGAAGAGGACCAACAGCAATGGCTTTGGGTGGAGAACCACCAGGGTTTCCACGTGAACGGAAGTCCAACGGACCTGTTCCACTGGGAGCGATCCGTGGATTGCATCGCGCCCATCGAACCGGGACTGTTCATGCAAATGCAGATCGGTCGCGAAGAACGTGAAGGACCGATGACCTATCGTGGCAGGGCGGACTACCTGCGTCCTGTGCTGGCCAATGGGCTCTTCGACTTCCGCTTGCGCGGTGATACCCTGCGCGACATGTGCCCCTTCAATAGCAACTCGACGCCCTTCTTCATGGATGCTGATCTGGCGAACCCCTTGACCGGTAACCATGAACAGGAGCTGCCCCTGATGGACCGGAACGGTGATTCAGCGTTGGAGCACGGAGAGCATTGGGTCCCCGGCACGCGTTTGGAACGTGGTAAACCCGACACCCATGTGGTGTTCGCGGGTAAGCCCGAACATGCGTTCAGGATGAATGGCGTGCGCAAGCTCGGAATGTGCACCAATCCGTCCAGTACGAACATGCTCACCCTGATCAGCACCAATGATCGCGATGTTTTCCAACGCGGTGGTCCGAACGTACGCACGGCCTACCTGAACGGCATCAGTGTGGAACTGCTCGCCATGGAGAACGGGAACGCAATGGTCCGGATCCGGAATGATGACACGCGCATGGTCACCGATCAACGATGGTGCGCCGATAGCATCGTTCTGCCTCCCTTACGTGGCAAGGATGGTCACTCCCTCACGATCGCTACCGGCACCACTTTGCGTATCGACCGCTCGCGAACCCCCACGCGCATGACCGAGCCAGAGGTGAAGAACGGCATTTCCTGGTTCAGCGACCCCACAACCTTCACGGTTCTCCCAGGTGCGCATATCGAAGTGGAAGCCGATGCAAGGGTCGAGCTGATCGAAGGCAGTACCCTGCGCTTGCTTCCGGGAAGCGTATTGAACATGGACAAGCAGGCCGAACTGCGCATTGGACCGGGTTCGCGGATCATCATTCATCCAACAGCAACCCTGCAAGGCAAAGCCTGCTCGCTGAAGAAGCTCCGGAAGAAAGGACGCGTGATCGAGCTGGCTCCTCAGTAGGCCCTAACGTTCTTGCCCTCACGATAGTTGATGAAGGCCCGGTTCACCACCCTGTTCCCGCCCGGCGTGGGGTAGTTCCCGGTGAAGTACCAATCCCCTGTATGTTGCGGACATGCGGCGTGAAGGCCTTCGATGCTCTGGTACACGATCTTAACTTCGGCGTTGAACCCTTCAGGCGTGAGGAGTTCCGCGATCTTGTCACTGATGCGTTCAGCCGTGAACGGACGGTAGATCTCCTTCACCACATTCACCTGTTCGGTGAAAGGCCGCTTCACTTCCGCCAAGGCCCGATCGTAGACATCATCGATGATGTTCTCCTGCTTGGTCTCCGTCAGCAACGCTATCGCCGCGCGGAAGGCCACCAGATCACCCATCTTGGCCATGTCGATGCCGTAACAGTCCGGGTAGCGGATCTGGGGGGCGCTGCTCACCACCACGATCCTCTTCGGACCGAGGCGATCCAACATCTTAAGGATGCTTTGCTTCAATGTGGTGCCTCGCACGATGCTGTCATCGATCACCACCAGGTTGTCCTTACCGTGGCGCACCGTACCATAGGTGATGTCGTAGACATGGGCGACCAGGTCGTCACGGGCATCATCCGCCGTGATGAACGTGCGAAGCTTTGCATCCTTGATCGCCACCTTTTCCAGGCGCGGTCGGATCGCAAGGATGGACCGGACTTGATCCGCATCGAACTTTTCACCGAGTGCCAGGATCCGGCGCTCCTTCACACGGTCGAGTTCGTCGTCCATTTCCTTCAGCATGCCGTAGCACGCCACTTCGGCGGTGTTGGGGATGAAGGAGAACACCGTGTTCTCGAGATCATGGTCCACCGCATCGAGGATGGCAGGACATACGGAACGGCCGAGTGCGATCCGCTCGCGGTAGACATCCTGATCGCTGCCACGGCTGAAGTAGATCCGTTCGAAGCTGCAGGATCGTTTTTCCACCGGCTCACGCACCTTCTCTTCACTGAACGACCCGTCCTTTCGAATGATAAGTGCATGACCCGGGGTGAGTTCGTGGATCGCATCCGCATGCACGTTGAACGCCGTCTGGATGGCTGGCCGCTCACTGGCCACAACCACCACCTCTTCATCAGCATAATGGTAAGCCGGACGTATCCCTGCAGGGTCGCGCAACACGAAGGCATCGCCGTGGCCGATCATGCCCGCCAAGGCATATCCGCCATCGAAATCCAAGGCGCTGTTCACCAGGATCTGACGCACATCCATCTTCTCGGCGATCACTTGCGTGATCTGTTTGTCGGAATAGCCCAATTGGCGATGCACCTGTGCCAAACGGTCATTCTCCACGTCCAGGAAGTGACCGATCTTCTCCAGCACGGTCACCGTATCGGACTTTTCCTTGGGGTGTTGGCCAATGGACACGAGCAGGTCGAATAGCTCGTCCACATTGGTCATATTGAAGTTCCCAGCCACCACCAGGTTGCGGGTCATCCAATTGTTGAGGCGACGACGAGGGTGGCAATTCTCCTCTCCGTCCTTTCCGAATGTGGCATAGCGCAAGTGGCCCAATAGCACTTCACCCATGAAGGGCATCAGGCTCTTGAGGGCTTCCGGATCCACGCTCACGCTTGGATCCTGCTTCACGGCCTCATCATAGCCCTGATGGATCTTTGCGAAGATCCGCTGGATGGCCTGTTTGTCGGTACTGCGTAAGCGATCGATGTAGTTGAGCCCGGGCGTTGGATCGAGCTTTAT
>JAGQVV010000215.1:0-6365 GCA_020437805.1 Flavobacteriales bacterium | reverse complement strand
CCGTACTGGCGCTGATAGTGGGCCAACGGCTTGCGCAGGCGGATCAGGGCGATGCCACATTCATGCTTGATCGCGTCGCTCACGGCAATGGTCCCCGGTGGGGTTGGTGCCAGCGAGCGTTCGCGATCCACCTTCCACCATGGCGCAACAAAGGTAAGAAGTGCCCTTCGCAGCCTGGGCCCGTACCTCACCCTCGCCCCCGGACCCAAAGCAACCTTTCAACCGTTCAGCCTGTCTTTTCGAGGTAACTTGGCAGGAAAGAGCCCATCCCGACGTGCGCCTCTATTGTACCATCCTATTGCTCATTCTCGGCACCGTAACCCGGGCTTCCGGGCCAATGGCCAGCTTCACCGAGAACAAAGGGCAATGGCCGGCGCATGTGCTCTTCCGCGCCATGTTGCCCAACGGGGCACTCTTCGTTGAACGCCAAGGGTTGACATACGTGCTCCGGAGCGGAGGGGATGCCCACCGCCACGGGACGGATGCGATGGACAATGGGGCCTTGCATGCGCATGCCTACAAGGTCCATTTCATTGGCGGATCGACCTCCAAGGCCATCGGAGGAATGACCCTGCCCCACTATGAGAACCACTTCCTGGGGAACGATCCATCCCTTTGGGGTAGCGGTTGCGCCGTGCATGGCGAAGTGCTATTGAAGGACGTGTGGCCAGGTATCGACCTGCTACTGAGCGGGCGAGATGGTCTGAAATACGAGCTCGTGGTGGCCGTTGGTGCAGATCCCTCCATGGCCCGCTTCCAGTATGAAGGGCACATTGGGCTTTCCTTGAAGAACGGCGAACTGGTCGTGAACACCACCGCAGGCCCGACGATCGAAGAGGCACCGGTCAGTTTCCAGTCCGTTGATGGTTCGACCCGCTCGGTCAGTTCGCGGTATGTGCTTCGTGAGGACGTGGTCTCATTCGCCCTGCCGAATGGGTTCGACCGCTCCCGCACCTTGACGATCGACCCGACGATCACATTCGCCAGCTACAGCGGGAGCAGCGGCAACAACTTCGGTTTCACAGCCACCTATGACGAGAGTGGGCACCTGTACGGAGGAGGCATCGTCTTCAATGTGGGCTACCCCACCACCGTGGGCGTGCTGGACCCCACGTTCAACGGCGGGACTATCGACGTGGGCGTGAGCAAGTGGTCGCCGGATGGCAGCAGTTTGGTATGGAGCACCTATTACGGCGGCAGCGGGAACGAATCGCCACACAGCATGGTCGTGAACGCGAATGATGAACTGTTCATCTTCGGGAGCACGGGATCGACCGACCTGCCGACAACTCCCGGTTGCTTCGACCCTACGTTCGGTGGTGGCTTTGCCCTCACCTTCATCATCGGCTATGGATATGACCAGCCTGATGGCACCGACATGTTCGTGGCACACCTCAACACGGCCGCCACCGCTTTGGTGGGCAGCACGTACATAGGGGGTACCGGCAATGACGGTATCAACAATGCGCTCTCACTCGCCCATAACTATGGCGACTCCTTCCGCGGGGAGATCATCGTGGATCCCGATGGGAATGCGGTGGTGGCAAGTACCACCGCCACACAGGACCTACCGGTGGTCGGAGGCCCGCAAACATCCTATGGCGGTGCACAACAGGACGGGTATGTCTTCCGCATGGACCCCGGTCTGAGCACCATGCTATGGTCCACGTACGTTGGAGGCAACGGAGCCGATGCGGCCTACGGTGTGCAGGTGGACAGTAACGGTGAACTCTTCGTGGCTGGAGGTACGACGAGTACGGATCTGCCCATGGCGGTGAACACCTTCCAACCTGCGTTCAGCGGCGTCACCGACGGTTTCATCATGCGGTATGACCTGAGTGGTGCACTGGTAGGGTCCACGCATGTCGGAACAGCGTCCTACGACCAATGCTATTTCGTCCAATTGAACACCAACGATGAGGTCTTCGTGGTGGGACAGACCCATGGGGATTATCCGGTGACGCCTGGGAAATACAGCAATCCAGGCAGCAGTCAATTCATCCACAAGTTCGACCACGATCTGGGGAATTCGCAGTGGAGCACCCGGTTCGGAAACGGCAGTTCGGTGCAGGACCTCTCTCCCACCGCTTTCCTTGTCAGTGATTGCGGGCAGATCTATTTCAGCGGTTGGGGTGGCAGTACCAATGCGGTAGCAGGTAGCGGATCAAGTACCACCAACGGTTTGGACGTTACTCCCGATGCTTTCCAAAGCACTACCGATGGCAGTGATTTCTACCTGATGTTGCTGGAGCCGGAAGCCGTGGCCTTGAGCTACGCCACCTTCTTCGGCGGGGTCGAAAGCGCCGAACATGTGGATGGTGGGACAAGCCGCTTCGACAAGGACGGCACGGTGTACCAAGCTGTATGTGCCGGGTGCCAGAACAACGACGACTTCCCGACCACTCCGGGCGCATGGAGCAATACAAACAACGCCACCGGTTGCAACCTCGGCGTGGTGAAGTTCGAGTTGAGCGTCCCGATCGCTGACATTTCCATCAATGGACCCAGCGAGGTCTGCTTTCCTGCCGAGATCGCGTTCGAGAACAATAGCAGCGGTGGTGACACCTATTTCTGGAGCTTCGGGGACGGTGGGACCAGCAACGCGTTCGAACCCACCCACACCTTCCTTACCGAAGGCGAATTCGTGGTGACCATGGAAATGACCGACCAGTTCGGTTGCACGCAAGCGGCCAGCGACACGTTGTATCTCACCAGCCTGCCGCCGCCAATAGCCGTGATAGAACCCGTTGCACCGATCTGTCCCGGCAGTAGCGCAGAGCTCTTTGGATCGGATGCTTTGGCGTGGGAATGGAGCCCCGCCGAAAGCTTGGACGACCCCACTTCGCAATCGCCCATGGCCTCTCCGGATTCCGTTACGACCTATCAACTGGTGGTGACCAGCACTTGTGGAACCGACACTGCTTGGGTGGAAGTGGGTTTCATCGATCCGGAAGGCGCTGCGATGGATGATGTTGATGTTTGCTTGGGATCAAGCGTTACCATAGAGGCCGAAGGTGGAGGCACCTATACGTGGAGCCCATCGGAAACCCTATCCGACCCGCTCAGCGCAACACCGTCAGCGAGCCCAATGGTGAACACCGTCTATACCGTGGAGGTCATAACACCTGAGGGTTGCGCCCTGGTGGACTCGCTGCTCGTGACCGTGTTCCTGAACGCCCCGGAGCCGATATTGTCGGATACCGCCATTTGCGAAGGAGCCTCGATCCAGCTGCTCGGCCCCGAAGCAACGCTGCATGCGTGGGATCCGGCCGCGTTGGTGGATGACGCCACGGGTCCAGCCCCCATCGCCGCACCTGCCAGCCCCACTTGGTTCTTCGTCACGGCATCGAACGCGTGCGGTACCATCCGCGACAGCGCATTCGTGGATATCGTGATCCCTATTGCTGATGCCTGGCCCGATTCAGTGGTGTGCCCTGGACGTTCCGTGCAACTCGGTGCCAATGGCGGCGTATCATTCGAATGGACGCCCGCCACCGGGCTGGACGACCCGTTCGTCCAATTCCCCGTCTCCACCGTGAACAACCCCATCAATTATTCGGTGCGGGTGATCGATGCACTTGGGTGCGAGGCCAATGCCACGCTTTCTTTGGGCTTGCTACCGCCGCCATTCGTGGAAGCCGGGCCCGATCAGGTGTTGGACCTTGGACAGGAAGTGCAACTGAACGCGATCGGTTCGGGCCAGTTCCTGTGGGAACCGAGCATGGGTCTGGATTGTACCGATTGTCCGGCACCGATAGCACGTCCGCAAGAGAGCACACTGTACACCGTGACACTGACGGACGCGAACGGCTGCAGATCCGTCGATGAGGTGCGTGTGCTCTTGAACGGGAGCCTATTCGTACCGAACACCTTTACCCCGAACGGCGATGGGTTCAACGACAGGTTCGGGGCGTCCGGTACCGAGATCAATTCCCTTCAGCTGGAGATCTTCGACCGTTGGGGTGTATTGGTCTTCAAGGGGAATGCGCAGGACAAATGGTGGGACGGCACATACAATGGCCAGGACGCACCGGTCGATGTGTACGTCTGGCGCATTGACACGGAAGATCTCGTCGGAGCGAAACGGACGTTGTACGGCCACGTGACGCTTGTACGCTGATCAATCCATGAATGGCGCCATGGGCAACGCGAGCCATTCCAGCGCCGCACCGCTCAACAGGACCTCCTTGGTGGCATCGTCATACGGCATACTGTGGATCAACTTCCCCGGTTCCAGTTCGCCCAAGGGGAAGGGGTAGTCAGTACCCATGGCCACCCGACCGGCACCCATTTGGTCCACCACCAACTGCAACATCGCGGGGTCATGGACCAAGGCATCGATCCAGAACTTTCCCAGGTACGCACGAGGATTCACGTTATTGTCCACCGCGCAAAGGTCCGGGCGGACCAAGAAGCCATGTTCGATCCGACCGATGGTCGCAGGAAATGAGCCACCACCGTGAGCGAATGCCACACGTAACCGAGGCAGCTTCTCGAAGAGTCCACTGAATATCATGGAACTGATCGCAGTGGCCGTTTCCGCGGGCATGCCCACGAGCCACGGCATCCAATACTTGTCCATTCGATCGCGCCCCATCATGTCCCAAGGGTGCACGAACACCGCCATCCCAAGTTCCTGGCAGGCTTCGAACACCTGCAGCAGCTTCGGTTCGCCCAGGTTCAGGCCGTTGATGTGCGTTCCGACCTGTATACCCACCAGTCCGATCCGTTTGCAGCGCTCCAACTCCTGTATGGCGAGCTCGGGATCCTGCATGGGCAAGGTGCCCAAACCCACGAAACGCTTGGGGAAGCGCTGCACGATCCCGGCGATATGGTCGTTCAGGAATTTGGAAAGGTCCAAGGTGTCATGCGGCTTCGCCCAATAGCTGAACATGACCGGCACCGTGCTCAATACCTGCACGTGTACATGGTGTTCATCGCATTCACGCATACGCACATCGGGGTCCCAGCAGTTCGCCTCCACCTCACGGAAGAACTTGTCATCCATCATCATGCGGGCGCATCCCGGTCTATGATGGTCCAAATGGATGAAGCCCCGATACCCATAGCGCCTCCCGAAATCAGGAATATCCTGAGGAAGGATGTGGGTGTGGATATCGACGGTGAACAACTCGGCCATCGGTGACTTCAGGTGAACCGTGGATCGGTCTCCATCTCGTGCCCACACTTGGAGCAGGTCCGGCAGTCCTTGGAAGTGTAGAATTCCCTGAAGCGCGGGATGAAATCCTTCTCAATATCATGCAATACGAAGCGGTACTCGTGCAAGAGGTTGTTGCAGTTCTCACAGTACCATTGCAGGCCATCCTCCAATTCACGATCGTCCCGCTTCACCTCGATCACCAACCCCACGGTGTTCGGTCCACGACGCGGCTGATGCGGTACACGGGCCGGCAACAAGAACATCTCCCCTTCCTTTATCGGTATGGTCACCGCTTTGCCATCCTCTTGGATCCCTACCTCGATATCGCCTTCGAGCTGATAGAAGAGCTCCTCGGTCTCGTTCCAGTGGTAATCCTTGCGGGCATTGGGTCCGCCAACGATCATGACGATGTAGTCGCCAGCTTCAATGTACAGGTTCTTGTTGCCCACGGGGGGCTTCAGCAGGTCCCGGTTGTTCGTGATCCACTCCCGGAGGTTGAAAGGGCGTCGTAGGGGCATGGGCATTGTCTTGGTGCGCTCCGAAGGTAATGCGCGCGGCCAAGGGCCCGGTGGTGCTATTCCTTACCCGCCCGACCGGACATCAGAAGCAGTGCACCGTTGGTGCGCATCATGTCCGCCGTGTACTCCTGGTCCTGTACAAAGGCCTTCGCGCCCTTGTGGTAGCGGATGATCGCGAAGGGGAAGTCCAACTCGTCCGTGTCCGCTCCGTCATACTTCTCGGCCGGAAGCATGCTCATCTCCATCATGATCGGCTCGATCTGCGCCACATCCTTGGGCAGGTCCGCGCGGGTATCCACCAGCACACGTTTCGGCAAGAAGCCCTCCTTGCGGAATTCAATGGCGTACTCCTCACCGAGGCCCAAATGCATATCGAAGCGACCGTTCTTACCGGTCATTTGTTCGCCGATCGGCTCGTTGCCCTTGAACACATGGATGATGCACCCTTCCAGCTTCCCGTCGGCATCGGACACACGCCCCAGGATCGGCAAGGTCAGAATGCCGGCTCCGGGTTCTTCTTGGGCATGGACATGCTCCGTGGAGAGCAGAGCCAAGGTCAGGATGGGTAACAGGAAATTTCTGCGCATGAGCAAGGGATTTCCGCCTTCTACGCATTCGGGGCCCAAGGGTTCGTGCGGGCATGAACGCAAAGAGGGCGGGATCGCTCCCGCCCTCTCGATCAAGGT
>JAGQVV010000214.1 GCA_020437805.1 Flavobacteriales bacterium | reverse complement strand
TGCTGGGTACAACACGTTTTGTGCGAGAGTAAGATCGAACACCCTACTAGAAAGTGCCGGTCGCGGAGTGCGGTCGGCACTTTGCATTTCCGGAGAGAAGGACCGCACAAGGGCGCAACCTGTTCACCATCTTCGTCCCAGCATGCCACGCCTTGCCCCATATCACACCAAGCACCTCTTGGAAGCCGGCTGCGACGAAGCGGGACGTGGCTGCTTGGCCGGTCCGGTGATTGCCGCGGCGGTGATCCTGCCACCCGGTGTGCGCCTACCCGGCCTGGACGATAGCAAGAAGCTCACTCACGCCCGGCGCGAGGCCCTACGACCCTTGATCGAGGAACGCGCATTGGCGTGGGCCGTGGCTGCGGTGGAACCATTGGAGATCGATCGGATCAACATCCTTCAGGCCTCTTTTCTCGCGATGCATCGTGCGATCGCCGCGCTTTCCGTAAAGCCCGAACACCTGCTGATCGACGGCAACCGATTTCGTCCATACGTGGGCATTGGGCACAGCTGCCACATCAAGGGCGATGGGCGGTTCCGGAGCATTGCGGCAGCAAGCGTATTGGCGAAGACACACCGTGATGCGGTGATGACCCGCCTTCATCAGGCCCATCCAGCATACAACTGGGCGGTGAACAAGGGCTACCCAACAGCGGACCACCGATCAGCCTTGGAGCGCATAGGTCCATGTGAACAGCACCGGATGAGCTTCCGTTCGTTGCGCGAAGAACCCACCCTCTTCTAACACCAGCCTGTGCATATGGGCCGCAGGTACCGGGACATCTGCCATGGTGCCCCGGTACCTTTGGACACGCCCCATGCGCCGCGCTTTCACCGTACTCGTGCTCCTTGCTGTGGCCGCAGCAGCGGTCTGGACCTTGCTCCGCTGGAACACCTCGGACGCCGTCCAAGCCGACCCTTGGAACGCCATGCCGGAGCGATCCGCCGCGATCATTGAAGTGCCTGATGCATGGACCACATGGGACCGGTTCACGCATACCTCGCAGCTTTGGAGCGCCTTCGAGCGTGATCCACGCTTTGCCGCCGTGGGCCGGCTGATGGGTAGAAGCGTGGCACGCATGGAGAACGATGCCGCGCTGCGGACCGCGTTGGAGAACGTTTCCTTGATGGTCTCCATCACACGTACCGGAGGCGAAACGGTGGATCTGCTCATCGCCTGTGTACCGAAGAGCGCCAACGGCGTGCCCATGCAGGCCTTCGGCGAACTGCTGAGTGCCGATGTCGCCACCATGAGCGCGTTGGCCAAGGGTGGTGTGGTGCAAGTGCGCCCTGACCCCGTATTGCCTGAACTCTTGCTCACCATGGTCGACGGCCTTTGGATGTTGGCCACCTCCCCCGCCATGATGGACGAGGCCCTTTTGGAACTGCGCAGCAGAGGCGTGACCAATAAGGACCCGCTCCTGAGCGAGGCACGCCAAACACTTGGCGCCGGATCGGATGCGCATGTCCTTGTGCATATGGAGCGCGGCCGCTCGCTGCTGGAGACCTGGTACACCCCATCGACCTTGGAGACCTACGACCTTCCAAAAGGCTGGTTGGCGCTGGACCTGAGAGCGAGGCCCGATGCCTTCCTACTGAGCGGCCTGTTGCTGCCGGAAGGCATGCATGGCATGCTTAACAGCATCGCGGACCAAGGCACGGGTCGCAATGATCTCGCGCGATGGTTGCCCGCCAGCGTGGTGTGTTGGGATGTGCAGCACGTGGAGAACGCCGAGCAACTGCTGATCGAGCGCGGCACAGGGAACGATAGCGAGCGTACCATGCTCGGTCCGGACCTGTTCCACTGGGTACACGGCAATATCGGATCGGCACGGTCGGCATCGATGGAAGGAACGCCACCAATGCGATGGGCGCTTTTTCGCACGGACGATGCGGAAGGTGCGACCAACGCATTGCTGGACCGTTGTCCTTTGGGATGCGACACGCTTATCTACCGTGGTGTGCGTATGGCGCAGTTGCCGGTTGCACATGCTTATGAGCGGCTCTTGGGTCCTTCCTACTCCTTTTTGGAACAGCCCTGGTGGTGCGTGCTCGGCGATGTGGTGGTGATGGCCTCTGGTCCCGAGGCCTTGCGCATCTCCATCGATGCGTGGAACGATGGTCATACGCTGGCCGAGGACATCCGCACCACGGAATGGTCACAACGCATCGCGAGCACCGCTGGGCGCACCATGCGATGGGATGTGGCCCGCGATAGACAAGGGTTCGGGAACGGTATGCGGGAAAAGCCGCGCGAAGCCTTTGCGGCACAGGACAGCATCCTTCAGCAACTCGGAGGCCTCTCGATCCAGCTCTCGCCTGCACAGCACGGCCATTTGAACGTGGCGATCGGACTGCAATTCGCGCCCCTGGAGGAACGTTCCACCAATGTGATCTGGAACACCGCGTTGAAAGCGACCGTCCAGCGCAAGCCGGATATCGTGCGGAACCACAACAACAACAGCCGCGAGGTACTGGTGCAGGATATCGAACATCGCCTCTACCTCATCAGCAGCACCGGTCGCATCTTGTGGATACGTGATCTGGAAGGCCCCATTATCGGCGCCGTAACACAGGTGGACCGCTTCCGGAACGGCAAGCTCCAGTTGCTCTTCAACACCGCCGGCCGGATCCACTTGATCGACAGGAACGGCAAGGACGTGGGCGGATTCCCGGTTGCACTTGCAAGTCCCGCCACGGCACCCATCGCTGTGTTCGACTACGAGGGTGAGCTGGACTATCGCATCGTAGTTCCCACAGCCGACGGCAAGGTCGTGAACTACGGGCTCGAGGGCACCAAGGTGAAGGGCTGGGATCCTCCGATGTTGGCTTCACCATCCACGAACGGCGCGCAGCACCTCCGTATCCGGAACAAGGACTACATCGTTGTGGTGGATGGTAAAGGGGCCGTTCAACTGCTGGACCGGCGAGGGTCTGATCGCGAGCGCAGCACACTGCAACTGGGTGCCGCGCCGGTCATACGAACCATTGTGCCGGGCTTGGACCTGATGAGCACGCGCATCCTGTGGGCGGACACCACGGGGGCCTTGTTCGAAGGACGGTTGGACGGAACCAGAGCATTGCTCAGCAGCGGTAGTGGGACCGTGTACTTGGGACCCGCTGCCGAAGATGGTGGTTTCGACCTGGTGCGACTCGCCGGGGACAGCATTCTGCTGACCCAAGGAAGAACCACCACCCTTCTGCGCACCTTCGGGGTTGACATCCTAAGGGACCTTAACCTCTATCAGCTCGGCGGTGGATCGGCATTCGGGCTTGTCCTCCCGGAGCGTGAACTTGTAACGCTATTGGACCATGGCGGTGCCGAGTTGCAAGGCATGCCTGTACAAGGTGCGTCACCGTTCAGCATCGCTGACCTGAACTTGGACGGCGCATTGGAACTGGTAACGGTGACCCGTGATGGACACCTTGTGGCATACCGGATGGCCGGCAACGAACAGTGATCTTGACAAGGCCGAACTCACCTGTAGCTTTACCGATCCACCGCCCCCGAGGCTGGGTATACTCCGTTACGGCCGCATGAAACAGTCCCTCCTTCGAAGTGTACTACGGAAGGAGGTGGTAGGCCTGGCCCGGTTAACGGTCATCATACTCGCGATCTTCCTCTTCCTCCTTGAGTTCGGTTATCGTGCCGACGCCGCGACCAGCGAACTCCTGGACCAACTGGGCTACGGACTGGTCATCGCTGCCGCCTTCGTCACCCTGGGCAGTCTTCTGCGTACCTATTTGCGTGGTATCCACCTTCGCAAGGCGGAATTGGCATGGCTCCTCGCCGCAGTGCTTCTCATTCTCTCTCGCCCCAGCGGCCTGGACGGATGGGCCGGTGGACACCGTTGGCCCTACCTCGCATTCCTGCTCTTCTTCGTCTTCATCGAGCTCTCCCGATTGGAATTGGGGCGCAACACGGTGCTGTTCAACCCCGCGCTGCTCTTCACCACCAGCTTCGTGTTGCTCATCGCGGTAGGCGCGGCATTGTTCATGTTGCCCAACGCGACCACCCGACCCATCGGAATGGTGGACGCCATATTCACGGCCACCTCGGCCGTTTGCGTCACGGGTCTTAGCACGATCGATGTCGGCCAGGACCTGACCTCCATTGGGCAGTGGGTGCTCTTGCTGTTGATCCAACTCGGTGGTCTCGGGGTCATGACCTTCACGAGCTTCTTCGCATTCTTCTTCAAGGGTCGTACTTCGCTTGAAGAGCAATTGCGGATCCGGGACATCTCGCAGACATCCTTGGGCACGGCCCGCTCCTTCATCGTCCAGGTCATTCTGTTCACCCTGGCCGTGGAACTGATCGGTATGGTGTTCATCTACTTCAGTGTATCCCAGGACATTTTCACCGACATGGGGGACCGCTTGTTCTTCTCCCTGTTCCATTCCGTTTCGGCGTTCAACAATGCGGGGTTCTCCACGCGGTCCTTCGGGATGTATGAGTTACCCTTCCGCTTCAACTATTCATTGATGTGGGTCCTTGCCCTGCTCTTCATCTTCGGCGGGCTTGGATTCGGGATCATCTTCAACTTCAGTCGCTACGTGCGCTTATGGATCTTCGGTCGCGTACGCCGCCTCTTCACCGGCCAAAGCCCCGAGCGCCACCCACGTTTGGTGAATTTGAGCTCACGCTTGGTGCTACAAGTGACCAGCACCCTCATCGCGTTCGGGACCATGGCGGTGCTGGTGTTCGAATGGAACGGTGCCCTGGCCGAGCATTCCACCTGGTGGGGGCGCCTGAGCACCGCGTTCTTCACGGGCGTCGCGCCGCGGACAGCGGGGTTCAACGTGGTGGACTACAGCGCTTTGAGCATGCCCACCCTCATGATAACGCTGCTGCTCATGTACATCGGTGCCTCTCCGGGCTCCACGGGCGGAGGCATCAAGACCACGACCTTCGGGGTGGCCACCCTGAACATCTTCGCCACCGCCAGGGGCCGAAAACGATTGGAGTACGGTGGTCGCGAGATCACGAACATGACCATCCGTCGGGCCTTCTCGGCGATCGTGCTCTCCCTCGTTTTCCTCGGTTTGGCGACCACAGTGGTGGCCTCCTTGGAACCTGACCAACAGTTGCTTCCGATCGCCTTCGAATGCTTCTCCGCGTTCAGCACAACCGGACTGAGCATGGGGGTCACCTCTGAGCTTGGAGGTACCGCCCGTTTAGCCTTGGTCGTGGTCATGTTCGTGGGCCGGGTCAGTGCGCTGACCTTGCTGATCGGCGTCCTGCGCCAGGTACAGAACACCCATTATCGCTACCCCAAAGAGGACCTCCTCATCAACTGATATCGCATGAAAGTCGCAGTCTTCGGTCTCGGGAATTTCGGCAGGCACCTTGCCATCAAACTCACCCAGATGGGCCATGAGGTGATCGGCATCGACCACGACATGAACAAGGTGGACGCCATCAAGAGCGAGGTGTCCTACGCCGTGTGCATGGAAAGCAACGACCCGCAGGCCGTGAGCAACCTCCCCTTGAGCGAGGTGGATGCTGCTGTGGTCGCGATCGGCGAGGACCAGGGCGCGAACATCATGACCACCGCACTGCTGGTCAACTTGAAGGTGAGACGGGTGATCAGTCGCGCCATCAATCCCTTGCACGAACAGGTGCTGAACTCCATGGGGGTTACGGACATCGTGCACCCGGAGGAAAAGGCGGCTGACGGACTTGCGCGTAAGCTGAACCTGCGGCGCTTGGTGGACCAGTTCGAGCTGCCCGGCGGTTTCATCATCGCCGAGATCGTGGTGCCCGACAAGTTCGTGGGCAAACCCCTGAACGAGATCATCGAACTGCGTGAACGCAAGCTCGGCATGGTGACGGTACTTCGGAAGGAAAGCGAAAAGAGCTTCCTTGGCCGACGGTCCATCAAACTGGGCGCCTTGGGTGTGATGGACCCTGATTTCGTCCCGTCCAAAGGCGACATTCTCGTTCTCTTCGGCACCAAGAACGACGTGGTGCGCTTCACCGGGGAGAACGACTGACCGCCATCACGCTCCTACGTTGGCCGAGGCCCACCTTTGCGCCATGCCCCAAGGCTCGGACATCACCTCTTCAGCGGACATCGCGGTCCTGATCGATGCGTTCTACGGCAGCGCACGGCCCGACCCCCTGATCGGCCATTTCTTCACGCATTTGGACTGGGACACGCACATCCCGAAGATCACCTCCTTTTGGAACATGGTGCTCTTCGGTGACAACACCTACCAAGGCGATCCGATGACGGCCCACGTGAAGCTGGACAAGGAACACCGCATGGACCCGGCGCACTTCGAGCGCTGGCTCTTGCTCTTCGACGCTACCGTTGATCGCCTGTTCCATGGCCCGAAGGCCGATGAGGCCAAGCAACGTGCACGCACGATCGCCGGCGTGATGCACCACAAGGTCGCTGCCTCGCGTTAGCGTTTCGCCTTCCGCAGCAACACCTTCTGGCCAGCGTTGAGCTTTGCGTCCTCGGGAAGGTCGTTGTACTTGGCCAACCTGGACAACTTCACGCCGTACTGTTGGCTCACGTCCCAGAGGCTTTCACCGGCTTTCGCGCTGTACTTGGCCGAGGACTTCGAGGAATTCCGTTTGGGTTGGACGAAGATCATTTGCCCGGCTTCCAGGATGGCATCCTTGTCCATGTCGTTCCACCGCGCCAGCATGCCATGCGTCATCTCCAGATCGGAGGCGAGTTTCACGAACGTGTCGCCCTCCTTGGCCCGCACGAACTTGATGCGCCCCTCGAAGCTGTCCACCGCACGTCCGCCACCCAAGGTGATCACCACGTCCGATGCGTTGCTTCGGCCACCCTTCCGGCTCGGCTCCGGCTTCGGTGCTGAAGATGGTTTGTAGCTTACATCGATGCCCTTGTCCAGATCATCCAAATGGTAGCGCTCGATCAACGCGATGAGCTTTTGCGGATAGGCGGGATCCGTGGCATAGCCGGCCTGTTTCAGGCCTTTCGCCCAACCCTTGTAATCCGTTGGCTTCAGTTCAAAAAGGAAAGCATAGCGCTTCCGTTGTAGGAACTT
>JAGQVV010000213.1 GCA_020437805.1 Flavobacteriales bacterium | reverse complement strand
TGCAGTTTCCGGATGACGGACATCTGGAGAAGCTACGTGGCGGTGCGCATTTGTTGGGAGAATGGTTGGGATGTGCTGTTCCATAACGCAACGGTTTGGCAGGAAAGGAATGCCCACAATCTGATGAAGGATTTCGCCGATGAGGTGATCGGCTACCAGAACAACAAGGCGATCTGTGAGAAACTCCGGTCCTTGCCTTTACTACCGGGCGTGGAACACATCGGAAAGAACATGCTGGCCTGCTACAAGGAATTCATCTCCATGGGGCTGGTTGGCAAAGAGGAGTTGCCCTTGCTGGAGGCCTGGGGTAAGGATATCGCGGCACTGAGAAGCCGGAAATAGGTGGACCTATCCCCAGGGATCGAGAGCGGATAAAAGGAGATGTGGGTCGCTCAGTTGAAGGAGAGCCTATTGATCGCGAACCGCCCGCTGCCGCTGAACAGGATCACGACGTAGCCGACAAGGTATAATACGGCCTTCTCCTTGTTCGGGAACGGGTCGTCGCCGTGGACCATGAAGACGGCCACGGCCATCGCAAAGATCAGCGGTACGCTCGCGATCCTGGTCCACATGCCCAGTGTGATCAACGCCGCACATAAGACTTCAGCCAGGACGATCAAGGCCAGCGAAAGGAAGGGGCCGATCCCCAACGGGTCGGCGAAATCATCCATTCGTTCGGAGAACTGCATCAGCTTCGGCCAACCGTGTTGCCATAGCATGGTTCCACCGAATCCAAGGCGGAGCGCGAGGTGGCCGAAGTCCTCGGAAATGGGTTCGCTGTTCAGTAGCATGGTGCGAAACTACCGTTGCGCCGGCCGGGCTCCCACGCTCGGCCCGTGAATTATCCACCGACCGGATGGAACTATTTCAGCGCGCTTTCGTTCCAAGCTCGCATGAAACCACTGCTCCTCCCCTTGGCCTTTCTCGCGGTGCTGCCCATGCGGGCTCAGCAGGATGATGCCCTGATGGCCGGCCTTAGCGCATTGAAGGTACAGGATCACTCGAAAGCCGAAGCGGCTTTCAACGAAGCTCTGGTCGCGGACCCGAACAATGCCAAGACCTGGTACTATCGGGCGGTGAACCGCTTGGTGATGGGCGATCATGACGGTGCGCTCCAGGACCTTGACCACCTTTTGCTGATGGAACCCGCGGACGTCCATGCCATGCTTCGCAGGGCCGAGGTGTACCGCGTACTTGGTGACGATCAACGCGCCAACTCCGACCTGAACCGCGTGCTTGGTTTCCATACCGTAGGGCCGGCCGCTGAGCATGCCCTCTTTGAACTCGGGCGCATTGCGTTCGCCGAGGATGATCTACCCTTGGCTCTCGCCCACTACAGCAAGCTTGTGGAGATCGCCCCCTACAATGCCATGGCCTGGTGCGATCGTGGCATCGTGCATAGTGCACTTCTGGCTGATGACAACGCCCTCACCGACCTGGAGCGTGCCATCGAACTGGACCCGACGCTCGATCAGGCCTATGTGGCCCAAGCCGATGTCTATTTCCGCCAAGGTCGTAGACAGGAAGGTTGCTACGCTCTTCAGCAGGCCCACGACCTTGGTGACCGCACAGTGGAGCGGTCGTTGCTCATCAATTGCGACCAGTGACCTCGGTCCATCGGTGACCAGTGGAGCACCTGATGTGATGAGGTTTCCCAAAGAAGTGCTCATTCCTGTTCAAGGGCGAAGCATTGATAAGTCCAGCAAGCTGAGGCGGAAACATTATTTTTGCGCCCCCTTTGGGCACCCCTCGTAACGGTGGCCGAGGAGAGAACAAATGATCAAGGTCTCCCTACCGGACGGAACGGTCCGCGAATACAGCGAAGGTGCTACGTCCATGGATGTGGCCAAAAGCATCAGTGAAGGCTTGGCGCGCAACGTTCTGGCCGCCAAGGTCAACGGAGTGGTCCAGGACGCGGATCGGGCATTGTCTGGTGATTGTTCCATTGTCTTATTGACCTGGAATGACGCTGAGGGGAAGTCCACCATGTGGCACTCCTCTGCCCACATCATGGCTGAAGCGTTGGAAGCGCTGTACCCGGGCACGAAGTTCGGCATCGGCCCACCCATCGAGAATGGTTTCTATTACGATATCGATCTTGGTGACCGTACGATCGGTGAAGGGGAATTCGCGGCCATCGAGGCGAAAATGAAGGAGCTCGCGTCCTCGAAACTGACCTTCGAAAGACGGGAAGTATCCAAAGCGGAGGCCATTGCCTACTTCAAGGAGAAAGGCGATGAATACAAGCTGGAATTGATCGACGGTTTGAAAGATGGTGAGATCACCTTCTATACCCAAGGAAATTTCACGGATCTGTGCCGAGGTCCGCACATCCCGAACAGCGGCTTCATCAAGGCGGTGAAGGTCATGAGCGTGGCTGGTGCCTATTGGCGTGGGGACGAGAAACGAAAGCAACTCACGCGCCTCTACGGGATCACATTCCCGAAGCAGAAGGAATTGGATGAATACCTGGTCCTGCTGGAGGAGGCCAAGAAGCGTGACCATCGGAAATTGGGAAAGGAACTCGACCTCTTCACCTTCAGTGAGAAGGTCGGTCCCGGGCTTCCGTTATGGCTGCCCAAGGGCACCGCTCTGCGCGAGCGGCTCATCCATTTCATGAAGGACGCTCAAGAGAAGAGCGGTTACGAACTGGTCTCCACCCCACACATCGGTCATAAGGACCTGTACGTCACCAGTGGGCACTATGAGAAATACGGCAAGGACAGCTTCCAGCCTATCCTGACCCCACATGAGGGTGAGGAATTCCTGTTGAAGCCGATGAACTGCCCGCACCATTGCGAGATCTTCAAAAGTCGACCACGCAGCTACAAGGACCTGCCTATCCGCTATGCGGAATTCGGAACAGTGTACCGATACGAACAGAGCGGTGAACTACACGGCCTGACACGCGTTCGGGGTTTCACCCAGGATGATGCGCATCTGTTCTGCCGCCCCGATCAGGTGAAAGAGGAGTTCCTCAAGGTGATCGAGCTTGTTCTCAGGGTGTTCAAGGCCTTGGACCTTACGGACTACGAAGCACAGGTGAGCCTGCGGGACAAGGAGGATCGTTCCAAGTACATCGGAAGCGATGAGAATTGGGAGAAGGCGGAGAAGGCCATCATTGATGCGGTCGCGGAGAAGGACATGAAGACCGTTGTGGAATATGGCGAAGCGGCCTTCTATGGTCCGAAGCTGGACTTCATGGTGAAGGATGCCTTGGGTCGGAAATGGCAATTGGGCACCATTCAAGTGGACTATAACCTTCCGGAGCGCTTTGAGCTGGAGTACGTTGGCAGCGACAACGGCAAGCACCGGCCGGTAATGATACACAGGGCACCCTTCGGGTCCTTGGAACGCTTCCTGGCCGTTGTGATCGAGCATACCGCAGGACGGTTCCCCTTGTGGTTGACCCCGGAGCAGGCTGTCATCCTTCCGGTAAGCGACAAGTACCTGGAAGCATGCCATGCTGTCGAGCGTATGCTGAAAGATTCCGATATTCGCGCCTCCGTTGACGAAAGGAACGAGAAAGTAGGTCGTAAGATCCGCGACGCGGAACTGGCCAAAAGTCCGTTCATGCTCGTTATCGGGGAGAAAGAAGCCGCTGACGGCACCGTTTCCGTGCGGGAGCATGGCCAGGGAGACCTGGGTGTCATGCCCCCATCAGTCTTCGCCGATCTGGTGAAGGCCCGGATCAAGGAGCAGTTGGGCGGTGGAGTCGCAGTAGAACAGGAACTCAATATCAGCTAGTGGCAGGTCCCCCATTCAAACGTCCAAGTGGCTCCCGTCCGGGAGGTCGTCGTCCGTTCCGCGGGCGCGTTGTCAAGGAAGATCCACACCGGATCAACAACAAGATCTATGGTGTGAACGAAGTTCGCTTGGTCGGTGAAGGCATCGAACAAGGCATCTACCCGTTCAACGAAGCCTTGAAAATGGCGGAGGACATGGGCCTTGATCTCGTTGAGATCAGTGGCTCGGCCACACCTCCCGTGTGCCGGGTGATCGAGTACAAGAAGTTCTTGTACGATCTGAAGAAGAAGCAGAAGGAGATCAAGGCCAAGCAGGCCACGGTCGAGATGAAGGAGATCCGCTTCGGGCCCAATACGGACGAGCATGATATCAATTTCAAACTGAAGCACGCCCGCAAATTCCTGGAGGAAGGCCACAAGGTGAAGGCTTTCGTGTTCTTCCGTGGACGAAGCATCGTCTTCAAGGAGCGCGGCGAGATCCTGCTCCTGAAATTCGCACAGGACCTTGAAGATGTCGGATTGGTGGAGAACATGCCGAAATTGGAAGGCAAGCGCATGATCATGTACCTGATCCCCAAGAAGAAGAAATGACCCCATCAGCGATCGCTGGTATCAACGAAGTCAGTAGACAAGACCAATACGACAGGCCATGCCCAAGATGAAGACCAAGTCCGGCGCCAAGAAGCGATTCAAGCTGACCGGCACAGGCGAGATCAAGCGCAAACATGCGTTCAAGAACCACATCCTTACCAAAATGGAGAAGAAGCGGAAGCGCAATCTCACAGCCAAGGGTATGGTGCACGAGCACAATAAGAAGGCGATCCTCGATCTTTTGAAATAAGCCCAACCGCACCGGGATCAATAGGTAGCGTTAACCAGGACGTGCAGCACCAAAGACCTCCCCTGACCGGGAAGCGCTCGCGCCCAAAAACCCAAGTGGAACATGCCACGCAGTAAGAACAAAGTAGCCAGCAAAGCGAAGAGGAAAAAGATCATCGCTATGGCCAAAGGCAACTTCGGTCGCCGAAAGAACGTGTACACCGTAGCGAAGAACACGGTGGAGAAAGGCCTTGAACATGCCTACAAGGGACGCAAGTTGAAGAAACGCGAGTTCCGCGGCCTGTGGATCCAGCGTATCAATGCTGCGGCACGTGTGAACGGCATGAGCTACAGTGTGTTCATGAACGGCCTCAAGAAGGCCAACATCGACCTGGACCGTAAGGCATTGGCGGAGATCGCCTATTCCGATGCGGAGGCCTTCGCGGCGATCGTGAACAAGGTGAAATAGGCGATCCCATTTCAGTCCAAGAACAGGGGGGCGAACGCCCCCCTTGTTCATTCCAGCCCTCCATAAGCGGAATAACTTTGCCAACATGCGCGTGATCATTCTTGTCTCCTTCGTCATCTCCATTCCGCTATGCGCCCAACCACCTGCCGGTTACTATGACCCGGCCGAGGGCCTTACAGGAGAACCACTTCGCATCGCGTTGCGCGGGATCATCGAGAACCATTCGGTGTTGGCCTATAACTCGCTCTGGAGCGCATTCGGATTGACCGATCGCAAGCCCAACAACATGGTCTGGGACATGTACTCCGATGTGCCCGACGGTACAGCACCGTACGAGTATGCATTCGTTGAGGACCAGTGCGGCAACTACAATAGCGAAGGGGATTGCTTCAATCGGGAACACTCATTTCCCCAGAGTTGGTTCAATAGCGCCCCGCCCATGGACACGGACTTGTTCCATCTCTACCCCACTGATGCTTGGGTGAACCAGAATCGAGGGAACTCGGCATTCGGAGAGGTCGGCGTGCCTACATGGACGAGTGAGAACGGAAGCAAGGTCGGCTCCTGTGCTTATCCAGGCTGCAGCGGGACCGTCTTTGAACCCATCGACGCGTACAAAGGCGATCTCGCACGGAGCTATTTCTATATGCTTACCCGGTATTACGGAGTTACCGGGTCCTGGTCGAGCCCCATGATGCAGAATGGGGACTTCAAGCCTTGGGTGCAAAGTATGCTGTTGCAATGGCACGAGGATGACCCTGTAAGCCAGAAGGAGATCGACCGGAACAACCGGATCTTCATTTCGCTCCAATTCAATCGGAACCCCTTCATCGATCGACCTGAATGGGCGTATTCCATTTGGGGACCTACCGCGAGCGTCGCCGATCGGAACAATACGAGCGCCAGGATGTGGATGGATGATGGGGTGTTGCACATCCAACGAACCAACGCCATTGGTCAAGGAACGATCGCGGTCTACAGTGCACAAGGTGAACTTGTTCGGAGCGGGTTGGTCAACGCGGACCGGATGACAATGGAACTGGATGTGGCTCCCGGCTTGTACATCACCATGTTGGACCTTCCGGAAGGGCGGTCCACTGGCCGGGTCCTACGTTGACCTGAAACCGTTGTGTTCCTCTTACTGATGTTTAAGTAGCTGACCCGCAATGTATCCGGTGGTCCAAGCCGCTTGGAAATTGAAACCACCGGTGATCCCATCGATGTCCAGGACCTCTCCTGCGAAGTAGAGTCCTTCCACCTTCCGGCTTTCCATGGTCAAGGGCCTCACTTCATCCAAGGCTACACCACCAGCGGTCACGAATTCCTCCTTGAATGTGGTCTTGCCCGATACGGTATAACGGTCGTTCGTCAGGAGGTCGATGAGACGGTTGCGTTCCTTCTTCCCCACCGAGTCCCAAATGAGGTCCTTCGGAATGCCTGCCTTGTTGAGTAGGAATGTCCAGAAACGCTTCGGTAGCTTGTAAGGATCCACATTCTCCGCACGCCTTCGAGCGTAAAGCGCGGAATCGGTGTGGAAGTCCCGGCGCACCGTTGCCTCGTCCAGACCCTCCAACCAGTTGACCCGTACTGCGAATTCGTAACCAAGGGTATGCAGGGACCTTGCTCCCCAGGCACTTAGCTTCAGGATCGCTGGCCCGCTCATGCCCCAGTGGGTGATCAACACCGGTCCTGTGCTTTGGAGATCCGATCCTTCCACCCTGACCCTTGCTGGAACGACCACACCCATCAGCTCACGGATCGGCTCCTCGGGCATGTTGAACGTGAACAGCGACGGGACCGGTTGAACAATGGAGTGTCCGAGCGCCTCCAGCAAGTGGTAACCATCCTTCTTCGGATGTCCCCCGATCGTGATGATCAACCTGTCGGCAAGTATCTCGCTCCCATTCGCCATGCCTAGAACAAAGACACCCTCTTTGGCCTCGATCCGAGTGATGTTCGTGCCTTGTTCGATCCGCACTCCACGATCCGTACATTCATTCAATAAGCAATCCACGATCGAACCTGAATCATCCGATACGGGGAACATCCTCCCGTCCATCTCGGCCTTCAATTCCACTCCACGCTCCTCGAACCAGTGGACCGTGTCCCTCGCGGAGAACAACTCGAAGGACCTGCGCAGGAAGCGTTCACCCCTCGGGTAGTTCGCAGCCAGCTGCCTGTTCCGGAAGCACGCGTGGGTCACATTGCACCGACCTCCCCCGCTGATACGTACTTTGCTGAGCACCTTCGTGCTCCTTTCCAAGATGATGACCTCCGCACCCGGATGATGCTCGGCCGCGCTCAAGCCAGCGAAGAAGCCCGCTGCTCCTCCTCCTAGCACGACTACCCGCATGGCACCGCATAGTGATGGTTCCGAAGCGTGTTCGTCATTTCACAACGACCACGCGCGTCGACCTATCAGGTCGACCCGCGATACGAAGGACATACACTCCATCCGGTAGCTCCCGGAGGTCCATGGATGCTTCGCCGGGGACCACTGCCTCCCGCATCACTTCGCGACCGCTCATGTCCAACACGACCATCGTTCCGGTATGTTCCGAGTGGAATCGAATGAGACCATTGGTAGGATTAGGTGATACGCTGAGAGCATTCAGGCTTGGAGCTTCGGTGAGCCCGGTGGTCAATTCCCCACAGGTCGGATCCATCCCGCAGACCAGTTCTCCGCAGAACTGCGCAACAAAGGCCAGGGCGTTGTCCGCATCGCTACTGAGGTATCCGACGTGGCCATTCGTGGGGTAGCTCAGGAAACAGTTCGGTGCCATGAGGTTGTCCAGTCGCACATGGATATCGTGGCTTCCGGAGGCCACAAGGCCGGTCGGAATGCCGATCACGGAAACCTCTTGCGTGTAATAGGGGACCACTCCATCGCCCACTTCATGCACGCTAACGAGCGGAACATCGCCCGGTTGGATCCATGCGGTGTCCCCTATCGCCCCACTGAAGCTGACGCATGCGAGCACCTCGCTCGAGTAACCCGGGCTGCCGCTATTCCCTTCTATACCACCTAGTGAAGCGATCTCGGAGACGAGCACATCGGGTGTTTCCTCCAATTCGTTCAGGTACGTGGCATGGATCGAACTGATGGCGCCGG
Source organism: Flavobacteriales bacterium (assembly GCA_020437805.1). GTDB lineage: Bacteria > Bacteroidota > Bacteroidia > Flavobacteriales_F > PHOS-HE28 > PHOS-HE28. Next base: position 6,424 of record JAGQVV010000213.1, on the reverse strand, counting down.
CGGAGACCCCTCCGGAGATGATCCTGTCCGGGTCGATCCGGTACGGGTTATCCGATTCAGCAACGCTTTTCCGTAAGAAGCGCACGCAGGCCTTCATGTCGTGTGCGCCACGCAGAACGGCTCGCGTGGTGCTTGCCTCATTCGGAAAGAAGAACCCGACCCTGTAATCCGGTGCGATGGCCACATAGCCCATCTTGGCGAATCGTGTACAGAGCTCCGCCATGTCCCCACGAGATCCGGCAATGAAGGATCCGCCGAAGGCCATGAGGACTACGGGACGCGCCTCAAGCACATCGCCGCTAGGCTCATACACATCCATCCGCAGTGTCTGGTTCCCACCGGCAACGCCCGTGTTGCTCCCGTATACCACGGCGGAGGTGACCGTGACATCGGTGAAGAGTTCTGTGGTGTACCGTCCTTGGTCGCACTCTTGTGCCTGAAGGGTCAGGCATGTCACAAGGATCGCAGCGACGGTATAGAGTTGTTTCATCGTTCGGAGTTGAGTGGGCAATGTAGTGGTGTTCTACGCAGCCTGTATATCGCTGGAGTAGGATATGAATGCCCATATCCTTTTACTCCTATCGTTCCCCACAACAACGAACAGTGTTGGGAGCATCCGATCGGAAGGTGGATGAATACCCTCCGGGGCCCTTGTCACTACTGATGTTCCCTTGTTTGGCACGGGAATGGCAAGGTGAACGGCCTAGCCAACTCGATCATGAAAAAGCTGCTTCTATCCTTGGCGATCGGCGCTGTCACCAGCGCTGCTTCCGCCCAATTCCAAGTGAACCCGCAGGTCGGTCTGACGTTCCAAAGCCTAACGGATGCCCCGAACGGGGTGGATTACAAGGCCGAGGTCGGCTGGCAGTTGGGGGCCGATCTACGCTTCGGCGATCGCTTCTTCATCCAGCCCGGGGCTTTCCTTGGACGTAGTGTGACCGCCATAACCACCACCACCATGAGTTCGGATGGTGGGTCAGGAAGCGTGGAGGTGGAGGATAACCTTGTGCGTACCAACTTGAAACTCCGTGCCCAATTGGGATATAGACTGGTGGACAGCTACCAGTTCGACCTTCGATTCCTTTTGGGGCCGAGCTATGATGTGCTCATGAGCGTGGACGGTCGTGACGGGGATCTCGCTTGGAACGAAGGCGATTTCAACGATGGCTCCTTCAATGTGGACGTTGGTCTGGGGTTCGACATGGGCTTGTTCACATTGTCCCCAACTGCCAGTTTCGGAATGAGCCGTGTGCTGAAGGATGACCCCGCATTATCCGATATCAACTCGAAGTACATCAGCTACGGGCTAACGCTCGGGGTCAATATCGGAAACGACGACTGATCAACAGTACTGAAGCAAAGGGCCTCCACGATCGATCGTGAAGGCCCTTTGCATGTTCGATCAGCTATTCTTGTGTCACGGGAAGTCCGGCTTCTCTCCAACCTCCCATGCCCTCCAAGAGCTGGGTCACTTGGAACCCTCGATCCACGAGGTATTGTTTGGCTTGTTCGCTTCGCCCACCTGCTGCGCAATACACCATCACGGGTGTTGCTGGGTCCAGCGTAGCGAAGCGTGTTTCGTAGTCGTGGGCGCTCCAGTCCATGTTCGTTGCTCCTGCGATGTGCCCGCTATTGAATTCAGCAGGTGTCCGTACATCGAGCAGTAAGGCGCCGTTCTTCCCGATCATGGCGTTGAAGGTCTTTGCGTCCACATCCATGGAAACAGGTTCGGTACGTGTAACCTCGGAGGGCACTTGCTCTGTTCCGGCCGGTTGCTGCGCATCGGCGCAACCGATGGAAAGAAAGGTCAACAGACCAAGGGTGTGGATCGTGTGTCGCATGCAACAAAGGTGGGCCCGCAAGAGCTTTCCAGCAAGACCCGCGCGATGGATCGTGACGCATGTCACGAAAGTGGTCAATGGCTCGATCGGAACAAGCTTGGTCATTTCACCGTAGAACGAGGCATGTATCGCATTCCTCGAGCCCTTCCTATCGTCATTCTGATGGTTCTTGCCGGTCGCACAGCAGATGCTCAAGCGGACGGAATGGTGGCCTATGTACCGAGTCGCCCATTGGATCGAACAGCGGATGATGAACGCATCGGATTCGCCGAAAGCGCGGTGGCAGGGAAAGCGGAAGCCGTTCTTCCCAGCGGTACTTATCAAGCCGATATCCTGAATGTTCGTGGGAATGTGAAGCACACATATTCCACCGCCGAACTGAGTGAACTGTCCTTGGGTGACCTTCGGCCAGGTACATGGACCTTGCGGGTGCATACACCGGAGGGTTTGCGCGTTCGAAGATTCGTGGTGATGGAACGCGGCAAGGTGGTCTGGTCCCCGTCAGGTCAAGTCCGGAAGAGCCGTCGGCGTTGAGCCGAGCTAACGGACCTTGAGCCCCGCTGCGTGCATGCGCCCCAAGGCTTGTGCGGCAAGATCCATGTCCGGCATCAGGGCGATGGCCTGTTCATAGTCCACCAATGCGCTGTCCAGCTTACCCTCGAGCTCGTACGTCAACCCTCGATTGTAATAGGCTTGTGCGTATGTCGGTCGCACGGTGATGGCCTGGGTGAACTGGGTCCTTGCTTCCGCATAGCGTTCCTGATGCTCAAGCAGGATGTAGCCGGTGTTGTACCAGGCCAAAGCGTTGTTCGGGTCGATCTCCTTGATACGGGCGTAGCTCGCGATCGCAACGCTATCCTCCCCGAACTCTTGGGCGAACATGCCTCTGTCGTACCAGGCTTCCACGCTTTCCGGACGGATCTCCACAGCTGAATTATAGTACTCCATCGCCAAAGGGTCGCCCTTGGCGGCATGGATGAGGCCGAGCGCGATGTAGGATCCGTACATATCCGGGTCACGCTCCACGGCGGTCCGGTAACTACTGATCGCCAAAGCGGTGTCACCGGCTTCTTGATGGATCCATCCTTTCAGGTAATAGGCCTGCGGGTCTTGATCGTCGATCCGAAGTGCATCATTCACTTGGACCATGGCTTCCGGGTATTTCCGTTCCACCAACAGCAACTCGGCCAGCTTCAGGCGTGCCTCGGTGCTTTTCGGGTCAAGTTGTAGGGCCCGCTCGAATTGAGCCTGGGCGCGTGGAAGATCCACGGTCCGGTAACGAAGGTCTCCCATGGCAATGCGCCAGCGAGGGTCCAAGCTGTCCAGTTTGATCGCGCGGTCCCAATCCCGAAGCGCTGCGTTCAGGCTGTCGTGCTTCTCATGGAAAAAGGCGCGTTGGGCGAACAACGAAGCGTTCGACGGGTCGGCGAGGATCCGCTTGTCCAACTCCTCCATCGTGATATCAGCCTGTGGCAGGAGGTCTTTCGCCCCATTACTACCGCTGCCACACGAGAGCAGAAACAGGCTGAGTCCGAAAAGACGAATGGAAAGGCGATCGATCATGGGTCGGAAAGAGAAGACCCCAGCTACATATCGAGCTGGGGTCTTCAAAAGTAATCGCACGCCGTGGAACGGTCCGGTGCGGATCGCCATGACTTGAGCACCGGCTCGCCACGGCGTGCGGATGACCAGGGTCAGGCCGTTTCCGGTAGGGCTGATTTGGCGACCGCTTCCTTGATCTGCGCTTCGAGTTGCTCGCAGAGTTCCGGGTTGTCCTCCAAAAGCTGCCGCACCATGTCGCGACCCTGCCCTAGTTTGTTGTCCTCGTAGCTGAACCAGCTTCCGCTCTTCTTGATCAGCCCCAGGTCCACACCAAGGTCGATCATTTCGCCGCTCTTGCTGATCCCCTTGCCGTAGAGGATGTCGAATTCGGTCTTGCGGAACGGTGGGGCGAGCTTGTTCTTTACGACCTTCACCCTGGTGCGATTGCCTGTTACGGCCTCTCCGTCCTTGATCTGCGTGGCACGTCGGATATCAAGCCGGATGGATGAGTAGAACTTCAGCGCATTGCCACCGGTCGTGGTCTCGGGATTCCCGAACATCACCCCGATCTTCTCCCGCAATTGGTTGATGAATATGCAACAGCATCCGGTCTTACTGATCGTTCCGGTGAGCTTTCGTAAAGCCTTGCTCATCAGGCGGGCATGAAGGCCCACTGCACTGTCGCCCATTTCGCCTTCGATCTCCGCGCGTGGCGTCAATGCAGCGACACTGTCGATGACGATGATGTCGATCGCGCCCGAGCGTATCAGGTTATCTGCGATCTCCAAGGCCTGCTCGCCATTATCGGGCTGGCTGATCAGGAGGTTTTCCGTATCCACCCCCAAGCTTTCGGCATAGGACCTGTCAAATGCGTGTTCTGCGTCGATGAACGCAGCGATCCCACCCTTCTTCTGGGCTTCAGCGATGGCGTGAATGGCAATGGTGGTCTTACCGGAGGATTCCGGCCCATAGATCTCAATGACCCGACCTTTCGGATAGCCGCCGATCCCCAGTGCCAGATCCAACCCGATGGATCCGCTTGGGATCACCTCGACATGTTCAATTGCGTCGTCGCCCATCTTCATGACGGCACCCTTGCCAAAGGTCTTCTCCATCTTGTCCATCGTCAGCTGAAGGGCTTTCAGCTTATCCTTGTTGATCTCGGTGGCCATCTTGTTGCTTGTTGGTTGGTTGTTGGGTGGTCGATCGGTAGGAGCCTTCCCTTTCGCGGTTCGGCTCATTTGTGTTTACGTGTTTTCATGTCGTCGGCTTTCGATCCGCTGACAACGCCACTTTTCCCGGTGGATCTCGCAAGCTTGGGAACAGCGGACTTATGCTTGAAGGCTTTAAGGACCTGATCAGCGTGGGCCTTGCTCTTGACCGCGGTGATCACATCCACGATGATCCCATTCTCGTCGATCAGGAAAGTGGTCCTGTGAACGCCCTCGTATTTTCTTCCGTACAGTTGCTTTGGCCCCCACACGCCATACGCGTTCATGATCCTGTGCTCCGGGTCCTCCAACAGCCGGAAAGGCAATTCGTATTTGGCGCTGAATTTGGCATGGCGCTCGATCCCATCCGGGCTCACACCGATCACTTCTACACCTGCAGCAGATAAGGGCTTCGCGGCATCACGCAGATTACAGGCTTGCACTGTACAGGTAGGTGTGTCGTCCTTAGGGTAGAAGTACAGCATGTATCTACTACCCTTCATGTCCTTGGACCGCACGACCCGACCATATTGATCCTTGGCAACAAAGGAAGGTGCCTTTTGACCTCGTTCGGGCATGTTCGGGAGTAGCATCCTGTATTGACGAAAATCTCGTCGGTAATGTGACGCACAAATAAGCACCGTGATCTGTGATCGGCAAGTTTCTTGGCAAGAAAAGTTTTTAACAGTGTCGCCGACCGTCGATGGAAGGGATGTGATCCTTTTGGTCCACCGCCAAGTTTTTAGCTGTTATTGGGGCCCAGTGCCGGTATTTATCCGACGAATATTGCCTGTTGTTCGATGAATACTTGACACGCATATGGGTATGGGTCTATGTTTGCCCCACTCTAATCGACGGATCGCTCTTCAGACCCCGCCTTTGGACACTTGTTCGCCTGACCACGAACAAGACAATGCGATCCACGGAACATCAGGCCCCTGATCAGGAGGGTCCAACTCCAGGCACACCGAACCCGGTCGTGCGAACCTGCGACACGGTTAGGTCCGAGACCGCGCCTTGGTCCCGTCCAGGTTCCCATCGCAATCTGCAAAACATCAAGGTCCAGAACGGCCTTGCCATCGACGATCACCATGAACAAAAACCAACGATGATGAAAAGGACACCAACAGAAAGGCTGTGGATCAGGCGCGCGACGTGGTCGTTGCTTCTGGCTCTGTGGGCCATCGTTCCGACACGGGCCCAGCTCGCTGACAGGACTGGATCCCTGGATCACGCCGAACCCATTTCGCATCAACATGATAGCGAGATCGAGGGCCTGCTGCATGAGCATGACCATGTGATCGAATTCACCGAGAACAAAGGTCAGTTCTCGGAAGGGGTGCTGTACAGGGCCGATCTCCCCATGGGACAGGCTTTGGCCACCGCTTCTGGCATGCTGATAAAAGCCTATGACCCGGAGTCCATCGCGGCACGCTCGAAAGAAGGCATGCAGTTGGAGGTGGACCATCAGGCAGGTCGCTCGGTCAGGGGGATCACCACCCCATTGAAAGGGCATGGTTGGTTGATGGAATTCGTCAACACATCCCGCGATGTGAAGGTCGAGGCGCGCGGCCAACATGACGAGGTCCGCAACTACTTTATCGGTGACAAGTCCAAGCATGCGGAGAATGTGCTGAGCTACCAGGAGGTGTGGTACACGAACATGTACAATGGCATCGATGTGCGTTACTACCCGGCCGCGGATGGCTCCTTGGAGTATGATATCATTTGCAAGCCCGGTTCAGAACCCAAGGCGATCGCATTGAACTTCAAAGGGATCGAAGGGGTGTACCTTGGTGCGGATGGCGGTCTGCACTTGCCCACGAGCAT
>JAGQVV010000212.1 GCA_020437805.1 Flavobacteriales bacterium | reverse complement strand
CGCATGGAAATGGACAGCGAGCCGCACCCGGAGATCCCCGACTTCGACCAGAGCAAGCATGTGCCGGCACAAGTAGCATTGCTGATGCAGCAACGCGCACAGCGCCTCTTCAAAGAGGGCCGTATCACCGGCGACCAGCTGATCACCGTCGACAAGGAACTGGTACAATACCTGGAGATCTGCGGTGCGTGCGAACGGATCAAGAACACGCCCATCCCGTACTCGTACAGCAGCTTCATCAAGAAGTTCATCGTCATCTACGTCTTCACACTGCCCTTCGGTGTGGCCTTTTCCTTGGGCTACCTGGCGATCCCCGTGGTGATGTTCATCTTCTACGTGCTCGCCAGCTTGGAGATCATCGCGGAAGAGATCGAGGATCCTTTCGGCGATGATGCCAATGACCTTCCAATGAAACGCTTGGCCACGGTGATCGGCCAGAACGCCGAGGAGATCCTGCGATGAAGAACCTCTTCCCCGGCCGTTCGCTCCTGCTCGTGGTGGTGGCCGCACTGGGCTACTTCGTGGACATCTACGACCTCGTGCTCTTCAACGTGGTGAAGCGCGAGAGCCTCGAGGCGATCATGGGCGTGGGCCATCCGGGCATCGGGGAAATGGGCGTGCACCTCTTCAATGTGCAAATGTTCGGCATGTTGCTCGGCGGCATTCTCTGGGGTGTGTGGGGCGATAAGAAGGGCCGGATCACGGTGCTCTTCGGCAGCATCCTGCTGTACTCCGCCGCCAACATCGCCAATGCCTTCACCACCGACCTGACCACCTATGCGCTGGTGCGTTTCATCGCCGGCATCGGCCTGGCCGGAGAACTTGGGGCCGGCATCACCCTCATCACCGAGACCATGCCCCGTGAGAAACGCGGCTACGGCACCATGATCGTGGTGGTGTTCGGGGCCTTGGGGGCGGTGTTCGCGGACGAGGTCTACAGCCAGGGCCAGCGCATCGGCACATTGCTCACCGATGTCACGGGCCACGCCTTCATGAACTGGCAGATCGCCTACATCGTGGGCGGCGCCATGGGGCTGTTGTTGCTGGTGATGCGAGTGGGCGCGATGGAGAGCGGGCTTTTCGCCAATGTGAAGGAACAGGCCCACATCCGCAAAGGGGACTTCTGGATGCTCTTCCGGGACCGCGACCGCTTCCTCACCTACCTCAGCTGCATCCTTATCGGTGTGCCGGTATGGTACGTGGTGGGCGTCCTCGTGAACCTGAGCCAGGACGTCTTCGTCCCCCAGCTCCAGATCGACACTAGCGCGTTGGACGAGGATGACCTGAAGCACATCAACGGCATGGCCATCCGCTACGCCTACATCGGCCTCAGCCTCGGCGACCTGCTCAGCGCCCTGCTCAGCCAACTTTTCCGCAGCCGCAAGAAGGTGATCATGGGCTACCTCTTCGCCAACCTTGCGCTCACGCTCATCTTCCTCTTCGGCATGGAGGGCGTCACCATCAGCACGTACAACTGGATGTGCCTCTTGCTCGGCACGGCCACCGGCTACTGGGTGCTCTTTGTTACCGTGGCCAGCGAGCAGTTCGGCACCAACATCCGCAGCACCGTGGCCACCACCACCCCCAACTTCGTGCGCGGCTCGGTCATTCCGGTCACCATCGCCTTCACCTACCTCGCCATACCTGTCGGGAACATCACCAGCGCATTGGTCGTCGGCCTTGTGTGCATCGGTCTGGCCCTGTGGGCCACATACCGGGTCAAGGAGACCTTCAGCACGGACATGGATTTCGTGGAGGGGTAGTTCGGGTGTCAGGTGTTGGTCCCCGGTGATACCCGGAACGTCAAGCCCCCAATGACGCCTCCCTACCCCGTTGGCCCACTATCCACCGCACCCTCCAGGTCATCCTGCACCTGCGCTGGGAGGTGGTTGAGGAGGTCGAGGCCGGTGCTGGTCTCTATGGCGTCAACGGATACACGGTAGCTGCCCCAAGGAAGGGCGCTGGCTGCTTGGGTGTTGGGAATGTCCACGGCGATCACGCGGGTTTCGGCATTCACGCGTTCCAGGTCATCATCGCCGTTGGGGATTATAAGCATGACCTTCCAGTAGCGGGCGGGTACCGCGATGGCCCCTCCGGCCAGCGTGGTGGTGGTGCCGCCTTGGCTTCCGGTCCCACCGTTGCCATAGCCGCCGGCCATGATGTATAGCTCGTTCCCTTCGGAAACCAAGCTGCGGGCGTACACTTCCAATTCCACCCATATGCCTTGGTTGAGCTGTGGGGCTTGGGGCATGATGTTGGTGAGCAGGAAGGTGGCGGCATTGTCGGCGTCGGTGGCATCGCGGTCGCTGCTGGGGCACAGGTGCCCACGATCGAAGCCGCTGCCGATATAGTCCCAGGTCTGGACTTGGAAATAACCATCGGGCAGGTCGGTATCGGGCTGGAAGCAATCGCAGCGTTCGGCACTGCCCAACCACTCGCCGCCCAAGTGCCAGCTTACCCAGCGTGCGCTGCCACGGCTGTTGGTATAGGCCAGGGCGTACTGGTGTTTGCTGATGAGGAGATTGTCCGGATCGGAACCATCATCGCTGGCGTTGCTGGGGTTGCCCATGGTAAGATGGAGCGGTACCGGTTCCGGCGCCGGTGGCGGGTCGGGCTCGGGCAGCGGCGCTTTTTCGCAGGCAGCCAACAGCGCAAGGAACAGGAGGAGTGAAGCACGCACGAGCCGAAGGTAGGACCGGTGATCCAGTACGGCATACATGCCTACACCATGCCGGTGCCTCCACCGGGCACCAGGCCACGATCGCGGTGGGGACCATGCCGCCGATGCGAAGCAGCATCGGGTCGTGATAGTGCGGTGCCCCCAGCTATGGGTAACTTTCCGCACCCATGTCCACCGCGTAGAATTGCACGGTGACCATCGTCGACCTGCCTTCCCTTCAACCGTCCCCTGATAACCGTACTTCCTCAATGTTCGGATCGCGAGCTCTCCTGAGCATCATGCTGGTGGCCTGGCAAGGCCTGGACTCATCCGCGCAAAGTCCCGAAGCCCGCATGCAGTTCCTGCTTGATTCCCTGTACCGTTCGGACACCACCTGCGTGGGCATCATCGCACATGTGGAGGCACCCGGCCTTTCTTGGAGCGGCGCGGCCGGCAAGGCGAGCAAGGATGGCGCGTACTTGGACCCCGATGCCCCCTTCCTGATCGCGAGCAACATCAAGACCTACGTATCGGCCACCATACTACGGCTGGTGGAGGAAGGCCAGCTTACGTTGGACCAACCCGTGGGCCCGCTGCTTACCGAGCGAACACGCACGCTCTTCGCCGGGGACGGCTACGACCTTGGTGCGATCACCCTGACGCACCTGCTTTCCCATACCAGCGGGATCGACAGCTACACGGGCTACGGCTACATTGACAGCGTGGCGGCGGACCCGAAGCGGCGCTGGACGCGGGACGAACAGCTGGCACGTACCGTACGGGTGGGAAGCAAGCTGGCCGAGCCGGGCACACATTTCTCCTATACCGACGCCAACTACCTGCTCCTCACCGAGGTGATCGAGGATCGCACCGGCATGCCCTTCACCGCGGCCATGCGCGAACTCCTGCGTTACGATGCCATGGGCTACACGCACACTTGGATGCCCACGCTGGAACCGGCACCGCCAAACACCCTACCCTTGGTTCACCAGTATTGGGACACCAAGGACTGGGACAGCTACGACCTGGATGTTTCCGTGGACCTGTACGGCGGCGGCGGTATAGCGTGCACGGCCAGCGACCTCGCCCGCTTCAACCGGGACCTGCTGACCGGCAAAGTGGTGGCCGACCCTGCCGTGTTGCAACAGATCTACACCGAAGTCCAGACGCAGGACAGCGTGCCCAGTGATTATCTTCTGGGCCTTATGCGCATGCCGGTCGGGCACCTGATGGCCTTCGGTCACGGCGGCTTCTGGCGCACCGAGGCGCTCTACCTACCGGCCTTGGATGCGGCCTTGTCCATCGCCGTGCTGGAACGTGAGCACCGCGAGCTGAAGAACCAGGTGGTACGCGGGATCGTGGGGATCGTGGCGGAGTGATCGCCACCTGTTCCAGGATCATCAACAACGATCAATACCGGACGATCATGCGCTCCGTTCGGACCTGCGTGCCGGCCGTGATACGCACCAAGTACACTCCTTCAGGCAGTGAAGCACCCAGGTCCAAGCCTGAGTTGAGCAGACCATCGGCAACGGCGATGGTCCGCTGGCCTGCCAGTGCTCCGCGCATATCATGGAGTTGCACATGCACCACTTGTACCTCGGGATCGATGCCATCCATGGATAGGAGGACGGTGCCGCCATCGGTCGGGTTCGGGTACAGCACCACACGCCCCTGCCCTGCTGCGTTGTACCGGCTTCCATCGCCCACCACTTCACCCGGGCAATACGTGCTCGTGGTGATGTTGAGGGTGCAGACCGTTCCCCATGCTTCCGGCTGCGCCACACACACGTTCGCATCGCCGGTGCACCAGGTCGCCCCACCGTCCAAGCTTACGCGCACGTCCACTTCGTATTGCGTGTTGCACCGCAACATGTCGCCGCTGGTCCAGTTCAAGTAGCAGGTGGCGCTGGTCTGCGGTGGGCGCACGATGCAACTGCCGGGTGCCGGGAACTCGCCCGGTATGCGGAAGCGGAATTGGTAGCGCACGTTGGCACTGCTTACCGCAGGAACGGGTTGCGGTGGTATGGCGGTGATGCGGTTGGCGCTACTGTTGGATCCGCCGAAGGACTTGAACACGCCACAACTCATGCCGTTGCTCGCAGGGTTGTCCTGCAGTTTGACACGTGGGCACGCGGCCAAGGCGGGGTCGATCCTGAACCGGCATGCCGGTCCCCACTCCTGGTCCACCCAAGCCACGCGTCCTTTGATGCGCACGTTCATCAGGACGTTCGCCGGAATGTGCGGGCTCAGCGGGGTGTTGGACCAACCGTTCACCCGGCAGTGGTTGGCACGGAGGGCACCCGTGCCGAAACCATCGCTTGTGGCATGGCTGCGGAACCTGCGGTAGCTGTACGTTCCGTTCGGGTCGTAGAACCAGAATACATAGCCGCTGTTCGGCCGCAGCCCGGGTGTGGCATAGGCTGCGGATACGGATGCGTTCTCCGAGGCGACGATGAACCTGCCTGCCACCCAGTCCAGCTTATCACAGTGGCTGAAGATAGGTCGGTCGGTCCCCAAAGGGAGGCAGAAGCCCTGTCCGCTGGCGATCGCGCTCTCCGCTCCACTGCTGAAGTTGTCCCGGTCGTCGATGATGCGTGTCATGGTGTCGCCGGTGCGCAGCACATAGCCGCCCCCTGCAATGCCATCGCCGCCGGCATCGAACACGCGCAAGCGGTAGCAGCCCTCGGCCAGGCAGCAGTTCTCGGTATGGATGGACGTGGCCGGGTAAGCGCCCGCGCCGATACAGACCACAGCACCATCGGACAGGTCCAGGATCTCCCAACCGGTCTCTTCGGGTGCACCATCCGTGTGCAATTCCAGGACCAGGGGCTGCGTGCACCCGGGGTCGTTCCCGCTGCTCAGTCCGTACGGCTCGCCGCTGATAAGGTCCGCACCGCTCATGGTGATCAGCGTATTCGGCCCGCTCAGCACTTGCACGCTGGCATCGGAGATCACGCCGCGTCCACTATCCAGTGCCTTGAAGTTGTAACAGCTGGAGCTGCCGAGCGCAACGGCGATATCGATGGTGGTGAAAGGGTCCGCGTAGGGCCCACCACTGGCCACCACTTGGTTCAGGTCGTTGCGGATCTCCCAGGTCAGGTCCTCCGGCGACCCATCCGTAAGGACGCGCACCGTAACGTTGGATCCGCCGGTGGATGCATGCTCACCGTCCATGTCCACGGTCTTGATGTTGCCCTCGGGCTCCATGTCCGGGATGTTGTTCACCGTCCTGATGCGGAATTCCAGCACATCGCCTTCTTCCACATCGCCCACCAAGGGAAATGCCGGCTGGCGCACCTCACCCTCCAAGGCCGGAATGGCCAGTTGCCAATCGAAGGTGTTATCGATCAAGCCGTTCTTCCACGTCTCCACCACACACCCGAACATCGCCTCGGAGCCTTCGTTGATGATCTTCAGGACCGGCTTCACCGTGCCATCGCAGGCGTACTTCAAGCCGGTATACTCCAGGATCTTGGCATCATGGGTGAGTTGTGCTGAAGTGCAAAGTGTACTGAACAGCACGGCCGTGGCCAGAAGGGTGCGCATGGTCCTTGGTCTTTGGGGAGACCAAGCTATGGGTGCGTGCCACCGCCAGCAATAGAACAAAGGTTACAGGATGATGGCCGCGGGAGCGCATACATGAATGGAAGGTCCATCCACCGGTGGCCCTTCCCATGTACACGTTGTGCGGTTCTAAGGCAACACCGTCACATGCCCGATCATCACCTTCTCGGGGCTGAGCACCGTGCGGGTATGGCTAGTGCGTAGGCCATGAAACTGCGTAGACCCAGGCTTGCCGCCAACTATCGACAGAATGGCACAATTCATCGCCCAATGAACAAACTCAACGGACCAATGCTTGACAACGACTTCTCGGTCGTCATACATTCGATGAAAACCGGCAACTGCATGTCATCAGATAGGGCCCGAAGCATCGTATTTCCGAAGCTATGGGAAGTAGTTGCCACGACGAATCACAATCTCTATCAAATCGCGCTAGCGTTTCGAGAAGTGAACGAAGCCGCATATGGCACGAACCATTGGGCACTTGTATGCGAGCAGCGCAACAACCGGATCACATTGACCAAGCTGGCCAATTTGGTGGACCAAATGGCTTTGGCCGAAGACCTGTGCGTCTTCGAACTCGGGTATAGTTGCCCGGATCAGCTCAGGCGATACGATGCATGCCTGCGAGCGACGATGCCATTAGCCTATGCGAATGGAATGGACCGTGACCTGCTCTTGATCGCGGAACACGCACATGAAAAGCTATGGCAGATCAAGAACGAGGTCACCCTGCATTTCGACGGCCTTTCTTAGATGCTGCGGTATTCCGCTGTAGATCGGCGACTTGTTGTTCCAATGCATTGATGGATTCGTCAACGATGACGTTGCGCTCGACCTGAACCGCCATCGACTTCCGCATCAGTGCCATGATCTCATTGAGCTTATCGTCGATACGCTCAATTGAAGGGCCATTAGGGTCCTTGGGATATTCATCCTCCTGTTTTGCGCCACGGAACATGCGGCCCTCTCCGGTCAAAAGCCATCCAGCGTCGATCTCTCTATATTTATTAAGTATCTCGCGTACCAATTGGATGTTTGGTGGATTCTTGCCTAAGCGGATGTTGGAGATCACCGCCTCGGAGGTGGATAGCTCCCTACTCACACTATACCCGGTATGACCCATAGCTTCAACCACTTGCATGAAGCGGACGTTCAGGGCATCGATTCCTTTTTTTTCAACCACTTGACAGTTAACTTATCTTTAGTATTATTGCGACTCCTTAATCACGGTTAAGGTACAACGACAGACGCCACCCTCGAAGACCTACCAGGATAAGATCTCAACAGCCCAATGATCATGAGGAGTATGACCAACCACAATAGAACCCTGACTATGACCCTGCGGGCCCTTGTTATTGTGATCGCGCTCCAATCAGCGCTCGCCACTTTGGGCCAAGTCCCCGCACGTAGTCTAGGGGGACATGTCGACAAGTTCACTGGTGATTTCCAGTATTCACTTCCGCTGTTGGTTGTACCCGGCCCGAACGGCGAGTCCTTTCCGGTCACATTGCAGTATCACGGTGGAGGGATCGGTGTGGACCAACCTGCAAGCGAAGTCGGCTTGGGCTGGTCATTGCCGGTCGGTGAGATCACTCGCAAACTGAACGGACACCCTGACGATGTCAAGGGCGGCCATGTTGAGTACAAGGACCACAAACGGACAGGTTCGGGCACCACAATTTCCTTTTCCGAGGAGACCCTATCAAACCTGAAAGTGTTCGGTCCTGTTCATTTCAACTCGATGCCGGGTATCCAAGACCCTGACTTCGATCCAGAGGGAGGGCCGACCACGAGCATGGACCTTTACACGTCGCGAAGTAATAAGCACCAACAAGCCTCCTCCTTCGAGTTCCCGGATTACGACGAGTACATGGCTATAGGTCCAGCCTTCAGTGGCAAGATCGACCTTCACCTGTTCGACTTCTCTTCGATCTTTAAAGAACCCTCTTCACCGTCGTTCTTACACCACTTCGCAACAGGATATAAACAAGCGGATAGGCGGCCGATCATGATCTGTAATGAGGCGAAGGAGTTGAATGTTTCGGTTCCGTTCCAACGAGACTACACCGATTGGCCACAGGACATCCCTCAAACACAGAACTGCGCTGCGTGTGACCTCCCAACACCCAGCACGGCAGCGCACATGGACTCCCAAGGCGATGACCTTTTTCTACAACCCAATGGTTCAATCGCTAAGTCCGGATACTTGATCAAGTACTATTCCAACGAAGAGATCAACGACCACTACAATGGCACCTTGATCCCGGAATTCTTGGACTGGAAGGCAAAGGATAACTATCCCTCTCGCATTGACGAAGACGATTTCGACCCATCCGGTATCGGTGCCATTCAAGTAACGGATCCAAATGGGTTCACCTTCCACTATTCGCTGCCGATATATGTCCTGAACAAGACCAGCTACACCCTCCCACTCAGATTTGAAGAGGGACTCGGTTATAAGGTACCCGATGAGTTGACAATACCACCAGACTTGGCGGTTACAGAGGGATCCGAATCATTCGAGTACGCGACCACCTGGAAGCTGACGGCTATCACGGGGCCGTACTTCGTAGACAATGGAAATTCAATTCCCGATGAACAGGATCAGGGATATTGGATCCGGTTCGATCATGAGAAATGGATCGGACGATTCCCGACCCGTTATCCAGCTTTCGGGTATCAAGAAGACCTTTCCTCAACACAAGGAGATCTTACCTATGCCCAGCGTGCCTTTCGTGGTTCTCCGGCATACGCTAAGAAGGGCACAGTTGTCTACCAGGAAGTTCAGGACTACTACCTGAATGCCATAGTGACATCCTCGCACACGGCATTCTTCATCCATGACGTGCGGTACGATGAGCATAGTATGGAGGGCACTCCTAGACCGCGACTGAAGCTATCAGAGATCCTATTGATGCAAAATTCGGACATCCCTACGAACGCATTTCCGGAGTCGATCAAACCTCAAAACCAGGGATTTGCGCCTTTGATCTCAACTGGTGACCCTTTCGGCAACGTGTTCAACTCCAGCCAATTGAATGCGAACTCCATGCGCGGGGTCAGCTTGGCGTCGGTGGTACTGGACCAAGACTATTCATTGGCGAAAAGGCTTCCCTCCAACATCCATAGTGGCTTCGCCGCATTTCTGGAGGCTGATCCCTTCATGTTGGACGATCAGGTCATATACTACCAAGAGCCAAGCACTGCTCCAACACCGACCAACTTGGCCCAGAGCGGAAAACTAACGCTCAAGGGTGTCAAATTCTATGGGCCACAGCAGGAACAAACAGGCCCGGGATACGACTTCACCTACTTCGACGAACTATCGATCAACGGAACAACGGACCCGCTTGATCACGACCCTTCGCGCAAGGATCATTTCGGATACTTCAAGTTCGATGTGGACCCACTTTCCAGTGACGGCTACACGACCAGTCGCTCAGCACGATACACCCACGCTTGGTCCTTGCGAAGCATCAATGACCCGCTAGGTGCAATACTTACGGTTGAGTATGAATCCGACCGATACGGCCTTGTGGGGTTCGGTGGGCAGGGTGGACTAGTGCCGGCCAGGTATTACCATCTGAAGAATTTGTGGAGCACTGGAACCCCCCAACAACTCGGAGTGGATTTCTACGACGCGGACGCGTCCTTTGAACTGAATGACGGAATTACCAATGGAGAGATCGGAGGGATCTCATTGTATTTGACCGCAAGTTGCCTAGGGGAACAACGAGGTGTTTATCTCCATCGGTCGATCTCAACGATCCTTGGGGAGGACCGTTATGCTATACTGAGGCATCATGGTCAACAGGTCATTTCGAATACCGAAAATCCACTATTTGGCGATTGCGCGCTCCTCGGTATTTCATCCACGGATTATGTCAAGATCCAATACAACACCCAATACGGTGGAGGGGTCAGGGTCAGGTCCCTCAGACTTACGAGCCCCACAAATGAAGACCCTTACACACTGAAGCTTGAATACGAAGGTGGAATTTGCACCGCGGAACCGGATCCCATTGACCACGATGCACCTTCTCTATTGCCTAACGGTTCCTTGAATACACACGGGTATCGTGAACTCGTGATGGACAGGGCTTCCGGTGACCGGCATGCACCGGGCCCATTGGTGGGCTATACAGTGGTACGGCAACTGGTAGCTGACGTGGATGGGAACATTGCAGGAGGTACGGAGCACGAGTTCAAGAACTACGTCCAACCCTACAATTTCGATCACTACCTGGCCCGCAGTCAAAATGGCACCGCTTACTTCGAGGTGATCGAATGCTACGAAGGTGGCGAATTGTATGGTCAGCCCTTAAGGGTTTCAGAGCTTGATAAAGAACGAAATTCCATTTCCCAGCAGATCTATCGGTACGCCACCGAGCCCAGTTCGACGATCGAAGAGGCGTTTTGCAGGGTTGGAAGTTTTCCGGTGGAGACCCGACCATTCTGGATCTTTGATGAGGTCACACTCTACACCGTCTTCCGAAAGAACACGAAAGCGAGGAAGCTGATCGGAATAGAACATCATGAGAACAGCTCGATACTAAGGACCACCTTCAGTGATTTCGACCACTTGACTGGAGAACCGTTGACCACGGAGATCGAGCAGGAAGGGATCGGGAAACGTGTGATTACGAAGCGCCCTGCGTACATGGACACTCCTGCATTGGGTGCCAAATGGGTGGAACCCGCGAACAAGAACATCCTCACTCCCACCATTGAGATAGAAGAGACCGGAGTAAATGCAACGAGGAGCGATTGGGCACTGGAACATCGGATCCGAGGCTTTGATCCTGTTGCTGGCCACTATACAAC
>JAGQVV010000211.1 GCA_020437805.1 Flavobacteriales bacterium | reverse complement strand
GGCAACATCATCGTGCGTCAGCGCGGTACGAAGCACCACCCCGGTAAGAACGTCGGTATCGGTGTGGACCATACCCTCTACGCCATGGCCGATGGTATCGTCAGCTACCAGAAGAAGCGCGGCGATCGCAGCGTTGTGAACGTGATGCCCGCGAACGGTGATGCCGCTGTGCTGGTGAAGGCCAAGAAGGCGGCACCAAAGGCCGAGGTCCTGAGCTCGACCGGGGAAGTGAAAGCGGCCAAGGGTGATGACCTCCGCAAGGTGGAAGGCATCGGCCCGAAGATCGCTGAACTGTTCAACGCGGCTGGGATCAACACCTTTGCTGAACTCGCCGCCACTTCCGCAGACCGCCTGAAGGAGATCCTCACCGAAGGTGGGTCCGCTTTCGCCTCTCATGATCCCGGCACTTGGCCCAAGCAGGCCGAATTGGCCGCCGCTGGTAAATGGGATGAACTGAAGGCTTGGCAGGATGAACTGAACGGCGGCAAGTAGACGACCGCACACTGAACATCGAAAGCCCTCCGGATCCCGGGGGGCTTTTTCGTTGGTCGTGCAAAGACCCACCGCTACGCAACTCCCGCCAGACCCCGTTCATAACACACGCAGCCGAAGGCGAATGCCATGCAACGCCTCCCCTACCTTTGTCAGGCTACTCCGATCGCACCCATGCTGGACCTGAACTACCTGAGAGAACACCGCGAGGAAGCCGAACAACGGCTGATGAAACGCAATATCGACGCCAAGGCCGCTTTGGACCGTGTGGCCGAGTTGGACGAGATGCGACGCAGCACACAGGGCGAGATGGACGCGCGCTTGGGCGAATTGAACATGTTGAGCCGAGCCATTGGAGATCTGATGAAGGCCGGAAAGAAGGACGAGGCGGAAGGCGCAAAGGCGAAGACCGCCCAACTCAAGAGCGATACGGCCGCGCTGAAGGACCGCTTGGAATCCACCGAAAAGGAACTCCGGGAACACCTTTGCACCATTCCCAATGCGCCCAACCTAAAGGTCCCTCCGGGCCGAACGCCCGAGGAGAATGTGACCGTGATGGAGGAAGGCGGGATCCCGAAGCTGGGTGAAGGCGCCAAACCGCACTGGGAACTGGGTGAGGAATACGGTTTTCTGCACATGGACCTCGGAGTGAAGGTCACGGGCGCTGGCTTTCCGGTGTATAGCGGCCAGGGTGCCAAGCTGCAACGCGCCTTGATCGCGTTCTTCCTGGACAAGGCCACCGAAGCCGGATACCGCGAATTCATTCCACCGCACTTGGTGAATGCCGAAAGCGCTTTCGCCACCGGCCAATTGCCGGACAAGGAAGGGCAGATGTACCACGCCTCAGCGGACGACCTGTATTTGATACCCACCGCCGAGGTACCCATCACGAACCTGTACCGCGATGAGATCGTGGAAACCTCCCAGTTGCCCATCAAGATGGTGGGTTACACACCTTGTTTCCGTCGAGAGGCGGGCAGTTATGGTGCCCATGTCCGTGGATTGAACCGCGTGCACCAATTCGATAAGGTGGAGATCGTGCGCATTGAACACCCCGAGGACAGCTACGCAGTGCTGGAGGAAATGGTGGAGCATGTGAAAGGCCTCCTACGGGCCTTGGAACTACCCTTCCGCCAATTGCTGCTCTGCGGTGGCGACATGGGATTCAGCAGCGCGATGACCTACGACATGGAAGTGTATGCGGCTGCACAAGGTCGCTGGTTGGAGGTGAGTTCCATCAGCAACTTCGAGACCTACCAGAGCAATCGACTGAAGCTGCGGATCCGGGGTGAGGAGAAGAAGCCCAAGCTGGCCCACACCCTGAACGGAAGTGCATTGGCCTTGGCGCGTATCGTGGCGGCCATCCTTGAGAACAACCAAACACCTGAGGGCATCCGTATCCCCAAGGTATTGCAGCCTTACACGGGTTTCGCCATGATCACCAAATGAACCGTGGCATACTGTTCGCTGCCTTCATCGCGTTCGGCTTTCATGGCACCGGTTGCCGACAGAGCCCCGATCCGATCCAATTGAGCACGGTGGACAGTTTGAGGACCGGAATTGGATCCGTGATCCTCACCTTGACAGAACTCGACGTGACACACTACGCAACAGCCGATTCGATCCTGAAGGACAGGCGACACCTGTTCCTGGAACGCTTCACGGATACACTCGACCGGCCTACCGCGGCATTGTTGGGTGATCAGTTCAAACAACTTCGCGAAGCTTCGCGCATGGCCAATGATCATATTCAGGTCCGTGAGGAAGCGGAGGCGACCTTGGTCCGATTGATCGCATTGCGTACGGACATGTCTTCGGGTGCCATGGACACGAGAACAAGTGCCAACGCGATCGCAAGGGAACGCGGCACCGTCCAAGGAATGCGTCGTAGGGTCGGGCAGGTGATCTCGAACTATAAGGCCATGCAAGGTGTACTGGAACGGCAACCGGCGGTCGATAGCCTGTTGATGCTTCCGAACACGAACCGCCTTCCTTCATGAAACACCTGCTCTCCGTTGTCCTGCTGATGATCGCCTTGGCCGGTGCGAACCCCGCGTTCGCGCAACCCGGAGCGGATGAGCAATTGGCTGCGCAGTACTTCCAGCAAGGTGAATACGAGCGCGCGATCCTCTACTACGAAAAGTTGTACAAGAAGCAGCCTACACCGTTCTACTATGAGCAGTTGTACAAGAGCTACGTAGCGCTGAAGGACCTCGCTTCGGCGGAGAAACTCGTGAAGGAGCAGATGCGCAGGAGCAATGACGATAGCGCACAACTCATCGACCTCGGACACTTGTACCGCTTGGCGGGTGATGACGATAAAGCCGAAAAGGAATTCGACAAGGCTTTGAAACAGATGCGTGCCGACCAGTCCAGCGTGCGGCGCACCGCCAACTCCTTCGTGCAAGTGAATGAGATCGCCAGGGCGTTGGAAGCATATCAGCGCGGCGGGAAGATGCTCCCGGACGGACAAAGCTTCGATTACGAGATCGCCGGCCTCTATGGTGCACAGGGCGATATTCCAGCAATGGTAAGCGCGTACATGGACCTGCTCGTGGTTAACGAGGGCTACATCCAAGCGGTCCAGAACGCGCTTTCCCGCACCTTGGATCTCTCCATTGCCGATGAACGCTCCGAGATCCTTCGAACGGAACTCCTGCGACGTATCCAAAAGGACCCGCAACACACGATCTTCCCGGAACTGCTGATATGGATGTACATCCAGCAGAAGGACCTGAATGCGGCCTTCGTGCAGAGCAAGGCGATGGACAAGCGTTTCGATGAAGGGGGCATCCGACTGATGGACCTCGCATCCATCGCACTGGCCAACAAGGACCATGGCATTGCATTCAAGAGCTACGAATACGTGCTGAGCCTTGGCCGGAACGATGCGAACTACGTGCAGGCGCGGATCGGCGCGGTGCACACACGCTATGCACAACTGACCGAACTACCCGAACCCGAACAGGAAGACCTCCAGGACCTGGACCAACGAGCCACGATCACCTTGACCGAACTTGGATTGAACAGGGCGACAACTGAGCTGCTCCGCGAACAGGCCCACCTGAAAGCCTACTACCTGAACGACCTTGATGGCGCAGTGCTGCTGCTCGAGGAAGGTATCGCCAAGGCCGGGATCGACCCGAAGACCACGGCCCAGCTGAAACTCGACCTTGGTGACATACACCTGCTGGGCGGCGACATCTGGGAAGCATCGCTCCTCTATTCCCAGGTGGATCTCGAGTTCAAGTATGACATGCTCGGCCATGAGGCCCGCTTGCGTAATGCGAAGGTCTCCTTCTACGCCGGCGACTTCCTTTGGGCCCAAGGTCAGTTGGAAGTGCTGAAAGCCAGCACCAGCAAGCTGATCGCGAACGACGCCATGGAACTCTCCCTGCGGATCACGGACAACCTCGGGCTGGACAGCAACAATGTGCCCCTCAGCTATTTCGCGCGTGCCGAGCTTCTGCGCTTCCAACATCGCTACGACGAAGCCCTGGCCGTGCTCGACTCGGTGCAGGAAGCGTACCCCGGGCACAGTCTGGGTGATGACATCCTTTACGAGCGCTACCGCATCGCATACGCGCGGCACCAGTACGCGGAGGCCTCTGTACAGTTGGAGAAACTGCTGGAATTCTACCCTACCGACATCCTGGTGGACAATGCGCTGCTCGATCTTGGAAAGCTCCACGAAGATCGTCTGAACGACACGGAGAAGGCCAAGGCCTATTACGAGCGGCTCCTGTTCGAGCAGACCGGAAGCATCTTCGTACCTGAAGCGCGGGACCGGTTCCGGAAATTACGTGGGGACAAGTTGGAAGCCGACCCGGAACCACCACCCCCATTGCCGCAACCATGATCATATATAACGTCACGATCAATGTGGATACGGATGTGCACGAGCGGTGGTTGCTTTGGATGAAAGCCACCCACATACCCGATGTGATGTCCACCGGGCTGTTCCTCGACCACCGACTGTGCCGGGTACTTGCCGATGACGAAGGCGGTATCACGTACGCCGTGCAATACACCTGTGCGGACATGGCGACCTTGCAACGTTACCATGCGGAACACGCCCCCCGCTTGCAAGCCGAGACCCAGAAGAACTTCGGTGGAAAGTTCGCCGCGTTCCGCACGTTACTGGAGGTATTGCACACCGCGTGATGGGTGTTCGCGCGAAGAAACACCTCGGTCAACATTTCCTCAAGGAGGATGATATCGCTCGCCGTATCGTCGAGAGCCTGACCGGCCATGGAGGGTACGGCCATCTCGTTGAGGTGGGTCCCGGTACCGGCGCCCTGACCAAGCATCTTGTCGGACGTAAGGACACCACACTGGTGTGTTATGAAGTGGACCCCGAATCCGTGGAGCACTTGCGGCGACAGTTCCCCGATCTCGAGATCCGTGAGAACGACTTCCTTCATATGCAGCCGGACTCCATTACGGATGGGCCGATCGCGGTGATCGGCAACTTCCCGTACAACATCAGTACCCAGATCGTGTTCAAGATCCTGGACCACCGCGACCGTTTCCCGGAGATGGTGGGCATGTTCCAAAAGGAAGTGGCCGATCGTTTGTGCAGCGGTCCCGGATCCCGGGCTTACGGTATCACCAGCGTTCTGGCGCAGGTCTGGTATGACATGGAACTCCTTTTCGAGGTCGGACCCGAAGCTTTCATTCCACCTCCTGCGGTGCGGAGCGCCGTGATGCGAATGGAACGGAACGAAGTGACCGCGATGCCGTGTGATGAAACGCTTTTCCGCCAACTGGTGAAAATGGCCTTCAATCAGCGTCGCAAGACCTTGCACAATGCATTGAAGGGCTTTCGTGCTCTTCCGAACGGGGTCCCTTCGGAGTTCGCTTCGAAACGGGCGGAGCAACTATCCGTCGCGGATTTCATCACCCTGACAGTGGCCTGTTCCGCCTGAAGGGTCCCCCCCGAACAGGGGCGGTCTTCGTAGCTTCGCGCGACCTGCACGGTACCCCTCACGTTCCGGAATGCGGGCCAAAGGCCCCTGACGATGTCCTTCGAGATCACCAAAGCGCTGCTCGATACCCTGAAAGCCGATGTGGCCGAAGGGCGCGACTCCGCCATACACGCGGTATTCGCGGAGTTGCATCCTGCCGACATCGCAGCGTTGATCGATCGCCTGAACCTGGATGACGCGGTCTATGCGTACCGCTTGCTGGAGAACGAGACCGCGGCCGATGTGCTTACGGAACTGGACGAGGACCTGCGCGAGGAACTCCTGAACTCGCTCACCAGCAAGGAGATCGCGGAGGATGTCCTCGAACACGTGGACTCCGACGATGCCGCCGACATGATGAGCGGCCTTTCGGAGGACAAACGTCGAGAGGTCATTGCCTTGCTCGAGGACCAGGAGCAACGCGAAGGGATCCAGGAACTTCTGACCTATGAAGAGGGTACGGCCGGTGCCTTGATGGGAAAGGAGGTGATCACCGTACGCGCTGAATGGACCGTGGTAAGAGCCATCGTGGACATGCGCCAACAGGCACAGGAGATCGAACACATCTATACGATCTATGTGGTGGACAAGGATGATCGCTTGTTCGGGATCCTGCCATTGAAGGACCTGCTATTCAGTTCCGAGAGCACCCGCACCTTGATCAAGCACATCTGCGATACCGATGTGGTGTCCGTGGAGGTGGACACCGAAGCGGAGGAAGTGGTCCGACGCATGAAGAAGTACGATGTTGTGGTGCTCCCCGTTGTGGATGCGAACAACGTGCTCCTGGGCCGCATCACCTTCGATGATGTGATGGACGTGATGAGCGAAGAGGCCACCGAGGACTATCAACTCGCCAGCGGCATCAGCGAAGATGTCGATGCGATGGATACGCCCTTCATCCAAATGCGTGCACGCTTGCCTTGGCTGTTGATCGGCCTGGCAGGGGGTGTGGTGTCCTCGCGTATCATCGCTCAATATGAGGGTCAACTCCAGATCGCACCTGCGATGGCCTTCTTCATGCCTTTGATCGCGGCCACTGCTGGGAACGTGGGTGTGCAATCCTCCGCTATCGTGGTGCAGGGGCTTGCCGCGGGGAGCATGCGGAACGTGAATATGCTGTCGCGGATGTGGAAGGAACTGCGCGTGGCACTCCTTTCCGCGGTGGTTTGCGGCACCTTGATCTTCGCAGTGAACCTGCTGCTGCAGCAGGACCAGGCATTGACATACACGGTCAGTATCGCCCTCTTTTCAGTGATCCTCACTGCGGCGATGTTCGGCACCATCATACCGCTGGCCTTGGATCGCTTCGAAGTGGACCCGGCACTGGCGACCGGGCCATTCGTCACCACCTTGAACGACATCTTCGGGCTCCTTACCTACTTCACGGTAGGCCATTTGATGTACGGCCTGTTCCCTTGACCCTGTACCCGGGCGACACCCATGCGGATCGGCATCATCGACCTTATCGACCCCATCCTTGAAGAACGCCTGTTGAAGGCGGGGCACAAGTGCATCACTCTCCATGGTCTGGCGGATGAGGAGATCGGAGCAAAGCGCGCCGAGCTCGACGGCCTCGTGGTGCGCAGCAAGAGGGTCGACCGAGCGTGGATCGAGGCCTGCCCGAAATTGCGCTTCATCGGTCGTGTTGGTGCGGGGATCGAGAACATCGATACGGCACATTGCCTTCGCAAGGGCATCCACGTGCTCAACTCGCCGGAGGGCAACCGTGATGGCGTGGGCGAGAGCAGTGTGATGCTGCTTCTTGCCCTGATGAAGATGCTGGTCCCGGCCAATGCGGCCGTGCGCGCAGGCCAATGGCCCCGCGAACCTTTCCGCGGTACCGACCTGCGTGGCAAAACGGTGGGTATCATCGGGTACGGGCAAATGGGTAGCGCCTTCGCCGAGAAACTCCGAGGGTTCGGGGTCCGGATCCTCGGGCATGACAAGTACCGCAGTGGATTCGCACGTGCCGGTGTGGAAGAATGCGCTATTCCGACCGTACTTCGGGAAAGCGACGTGATCAGCCTCCACTTACCATTGAACGAAGAGACAACGCACTATGCCGATGCGCAGTTCTTCCGCCGCTTGAAGAAGCCGATCTGGTTCCTCAACACGGCGCGCGGTGGGGTGGTACATACGGCTGCGTTGTTGGATGCGATCGATGAAGGGCGTGTGATCGCTGCGGGGTTAGATGTGATCGAATTCGAACGCCCGGACCTTTCCGATCTGGATCATGGACAGGACCAAGCGACCTTGCTTCGGCTGCTGCGCCATGAGCGCGTGCTGATCACTCCGCACATCGCCGGGGTCACACATGAAGGGAAATTCAAATTGGCCGATGTTCTCGCTACCAAGATCCTGCACCTTTATCCCGATGGTACGACCTGAACCGCTGCTCACGATCGGTCTGTTCGCACTACTCTCCGCTTGCATGCCCCAAAAGAACCTACACCCCGACATCCAAGGCCATCGCGGTTGCAGGGGACTGCTGCCGGAGAATTCCATCCCAGCGTTCCTGAAGGCCACGGCCCTTGGATGTGATTTCCTGGAACTCGATGTGGTCATCAGTGGTGATGGACAGGTGGTGATCTCCCACGAACCTTGGATGCATCACACGATCTGCCTCGAACCGAACGGTGACCCGATCCCGGTGGAAAGGGAGCGGAGCTTGAACATCTTCCGTATGACCGTACCGGAGATCCAAGCGTATGACTGCGGTTCGCTGGAGCATCCGCGCTTCCCCGATCAGGATCAGCGTAAAGCGTATAAGCCCACGCTCCACGAAATGGTGGAAGCGGTGGATGAACACGCGCTCCTCAGTGGCGTGGCACCGCCTTCCTTCAATGTCGAGATCAAGAGCGACCCGGCCTTCTACGGCACTTTCCAACCGGAACCGGAGGTATTCGCAAAGCTGGTCCTGGCCGCCATCGATTCATTGGGTATCATGGACCGTTGCATCATTCAATCCTTCGATACGGCGATCCTGGAGGCGGTACATGCGGAACGAGAGGATGCCGTGGTGGCGCTATTGGTGGAGAACGACCTCGGCATCGAAGGGAATCTTTCCAGGCTCAGTTTCAAACCGGACATCTATAGTCCGCAGTTCTCCATGGCGAACGAAGCCATGCTGAAGACCCTACGCGCCAAGAACATCGAGCTCGCCGTATGGACCGTGAATGCGCCCGGGGATATCAAGCGTATGTTGGATCTCGGTGTCGATGCCATCATCACGGATCGTCCGGACCTGGCGATCAAGCTGTTGGAGGCTCGCTAAGAAGCACTCCCCAAGAGTTCGCCGATGGCCTTCTCCAAGGTGTCAAGGTCCGCGTTCCAGCGCGACTGATCGAGGTGTGCGCCAACGTCCGTGATCCGCGGGCAAAGTACCCCGAAATGCTCCGTATCGAACGCCACGAGCATCGGTTTCAAAGTGTGCACCACGCGAACCACCTTGTCGATATCCCCTGCCGCGCGGGCAGCTTGCAAAGTGGTCAATCGTTCCGGGGCCCGTTTCCTGAAAAAGGCCCATACCGTGCTGTCGACCCCATGTGCGGATGCCCGCAGTTCGTCGCTGTCGTGAGGTCCAATGGTATCGATGGTTGGTGTCCCCCCTGCACCTTGAACAACACCTCCGTCCTTTAACGCGGTGACCTCGGCCCTAAGCGCTGCCAGTTCCTGCCGTGCACGGTCCGCACGCTTTCCGACCCGGACCAACATCAGCAGCAAGACCACCGACGCAACGACGAATACACCCGACGCGATCAACATCCACCGCTTCGTGATCAAGCGCTGTCGATCCAGGGCCTCCTGCACCTCCATTTGTCGGATCATGTCGGCACGAACGGTCGTATTGTGGTCTTCCTTGAGCCTGGCCATTACACTATCATTCCTTGCACCCATGCGTTCCTCCCGATCCAACATCCGCTCGCTCATCAACGAGGTGACCTTCAGCGCCTCGGAATAGGCCTTTCCGTGATCGTTCCCTGCGGCGTATGCCTGTGCCAAATGCGAGCGAATGGTGATCTCTTCATCCAACAGTTGGGCCGCACCGGCCATCATCGCCCCTTCTTGCAGGACCTCCTGTGCCTCCTTCGGCTTCAACAGTGTCGAAAGTCGTAGTCGCATCGCTATCCCGAGACGTATATCCCCTGCCCCGTCGGCTTGTTGGACCAATGTGCGTTGCGTCGCGATGAGCTGCTTGATACTGTCGGTTACCTGCTTGGGGTTCCTGCCCACCACCGTTACGGAAAACAGGAGGCACGTGACCAAGGCCAACAGCATGCTTGAGTGCAACGATGTCTTCATGCCCGGGTCATTTGACAACGAAACGCGCCGTGCTGCGACTGCGTTGCTCCAGCATCACCGCCTTTCCCTTCGTCAATTGCTGAAGGGTGGCCTCATCATAGTGCCGAACCGTGATCAACTCGCAACCATCGTTGTACCGCACTTCATAACCATGCCCAAGTTCACCGATCAAGGCTTGGGCGCGAGGTGAGTCGTCCACCACCACACTGAAGGCGAGCGCGCTGTTCTGCATGAGATCGATGCGTACGTTACGTTCGGCAAAGCGCTTGAAGATCTCGCTCAGGTTCTCCTCCACGATGAAGCTGAGATCACGAGGCGTGATGCTGATCAGCAACTGCTTCGGCTTGATGATGAACGAAGGTATCAACGAGTCGTTCTCACTGTGCGCATCGATCACACTACCCGCTGCATTCATGTCCTTGAACGAGCGCACGAAGAGCGGGATGTTCTTCTTCTGCAACGGTTGTAACGTTCGCGGATGGATCACGCTGGCGCCGAAATAGCTCAACTCGATCGCCTCGCGGTAGCTGATGTGCGATAGTAGTTTCGTTTCCGGGAACCGATTCGGATCGGCATTGAACATCCCCGGAACATCCTTCCAAATTGTAACGCTCTCGGCATCCAAGAGGTAGGCGAAGATCGCCGCACTGAAGTCCGATCCTTCGCGGCCCAAGGTCGTTGTGGTGCCTTCGGAAGAGAGACCGATGAAGCCTTGGGTGACGATCCGTTTCGGCACGCTCTCCACCTCCGCAAGCAGCGTGGAGGCCCGGAGCGAGGATGTTGTCCAATCCACCCCGGCGCGACGATACTGTTCATCGGTCCGGACCACCGTACGCGCATCGACCCACGTGTTGATGATGCCCACAGTGCGCAGATGGGCGCTCACGATCAGAGTGCTCCACACTTCGCCGAATGCAACGATACTATCATAGTCACGATCCACATTCCCGGCTGGCGGCTTGCTGAGAAGACCACGGAGGTCATCAAAATTCAGCACCAGTTCCGCAGCAGCTGCGACATCCTCAGGGGCAACCGCTGCTAGGACGGCAAGGTGGTCCCGGCGCAATTTCTCGAACAACTCCTTGGTATCACGCCGATCGCAATAGGCCCATACGATCGCCTCCAGTGCATTGGTCGTCTTGCCCATTGCACTTACGATGATCACCAGATCATCCAACGCGAAGTGCTTCACCACCTCGGCCAGGTTGCGAACCCCATCAGCGTCCTTCACACTTGCACCACCGAACTTGAAGACCTTCATGATGAGGCCAGCTTTTTCAATTGCTCCAACTCCAACGACCCATTGAACCATTGCGGATCCATGACCGCGCCATGTCGTTCATAGAAGCGGATCGCATCGGTGTTCCAATCGAGCACCTGCCAGAGCATGCCATTGTAGTTCCGCTCCACGGCATATGCTGCACATTGCTTGAATAATCTCTCGCCGATCCGCTGACCACGTGCCTGTTCGGTCACAACGATGTCCTCCAAATACAAACGCCTACCCTTCCAAGTGGAGTAGCGCTCGTAGCACACAGCCATTCCTTGGATGCCCCCATCCGCTTCGGCCACCCACCCTACCCATACCGGATCCGGCCCGAACCCGGCATCACGCATGTGTTCTTCACTTACGGTCACTTCACCAGGGGCCTTCTCGAACACCGCCAACTCCCGCACCAATTCCAGCATGCGCGGCACATCCCCCGCTTCAGCCCTTCGGATCGTGACATTCATACGTGCAAAGAAAGGCAGTGCCGTTCGGTCCACACCATGGGCACTTCGCATCTTTGCGCCGGGTACGGGCTTAATGGCCAATCCACCATTGGCCCGATATACCGATCATCCGATGCAAATGGCCAACATCAAGACCCTCGCGGAGTTCATCGCCGAACGCCAACACGAATTCACGTATGCCACAGGCGAGCTCAGTCAGTTGCTCACCAGCTTCCGCTTGGCGGGAAAGATGGTGAACCGTGAAGTGAACAAAGCCGGCCTGGCGGAGGACATCATCGGCGCACAAGGCACGGAGAACGTGCAAGGCGAGCAACAGCAGAAGCTGGACGTTTACGCCAACGACCTCTTCATCCGCCTATTGCGCAGCCAAGGCATGGTGTGCGCCGTGGCCAGCGAGGAGAATGACGATATCGTGCACTTCGATAACGGCGGCAAGTACGTGGTGACCATGGACCCGCTGGATGGCAGTAGCAACATCGATGTGAACGTGAGCA
>JAGQVV010000210.1:2271-5497 GCA_020437805.1 Flavobacteriales bacterium | reverse complement strand
CCCCTTTGTTCTTGCATGGCCACGTTCTACATCCTCTGTTCCTCAGCCCTTGACCGCTACTACATGGGCCACACGACCGAACCGATGGCCGAGCGCCTGAGAAAGCACCTCTCTAACCACAAGTCGTGTAGGGCCCGAGCGAAGGACCGGGAAGTCAAGTACCTTGAAGAGTGGCCGGACAAGTCGTCGGCATATCGTCGTGAACTGGAAGTGAAGAGTTGGAAGAAACGCGCGCGGATCGAAGCGTTGATCAGCATGTAGCACTGAGGAATATCCCTATTTGTGGGTATTGTGAAGGCTATTCCACCCGGATACCTTCACCCTGTCATTGAACGGAGATACCGCGAAGACCATGAGAACCTTGAATCACACCACCAGATCCATGGTACGCCTTTCGATACTAACCGCTTCACTGTTCATCGCGATGGGCTTGACAGCTCAGCAGTATGTTGTACTGAAGGGTCAGGTGATCGTACCGGAGCATATCCAGAACCCTGTTGAACTGACCATGGATGTGGGCGATACCTCCTGCGTTCGTGTGGAGTTGTATGGTCGCGGTCGGTTCCAGATCGAGACCGCGGACCTGGAGCGCTATGAACTCCGATTCGAGCAGGAGGGTAGTTTGACCAAGTCGGTTACGGTGGACACGAAGAACGCAAAGAAGAAGATCGGGTCCGAGAAGCGTGTGATCGCTTTCGATGTGCAGTTGGAGCCGTTGGACAGTATCCTGCCGATGAAGTATGCGGGCCCTGTCGGCGACATCAATTTCCACCATAGCAATGGGCGGATGGTGGTCGATCGTGATCCTTCGAAGGTCTTGACCTCCGAGGTTACAGGAGAATAGGGTCGGTAAGGACCGATCATTACTTTACGGTACGGACGGTTTGTTATGCAAGCCTACCTTTGGCCTCCACTTCAGAACGTATGGCCTCTCTCTCCCGTATCGCGTTGCCTATTGTACTGTTCGCTCTCACTGCATGTGCCGAGGAAAAGAACAGTTCGACGGAACCTATCAGCACCACTGAACTCCACGTCATGGACGGCCACAGCAATGCCCGACCCAACGAAGCGGTCATCGAACACTTGGACCTGGATGTCACCATAGATATGGACGCGAAGCGCATATCGGGAACGGCCACCTATGACATTGTTCACACGACGGGGAATACGATCATCTTCGATACGGATGGGTTGAGCATCGATCGGGTCACCGACGGATCCGGGAATGAGTTGGTTTTCTCCTTGGGGGATAGCACGTTGCTTGGCCGTGCATTGAAGGTGGAGCTACCTGACGGTGTTCAACGTGTTTCGATCGCCTACTCGACCGGTAAGTATGCCAAGGCCCTTCAATGGTTGGATCCGCAACAAACGGCGGACAAGGCCCATCCATTCCTGTTCACCCAAGGGGAGGCGATCCTGACCCGTTCGTGGATCCCGGTTCAGGATAGTCCCGGTATCCGCTTCACCTATTCGGCGAAGGTCAAGGTGCCGCAAGAGTTGATGGCCGTAATGAGCGCGTCCAATCCCAAAGAGCGGACCCCGGACGGTGTGTACATGTTCCAAATGGACCAACCGATCCCGGCGTATTTGATCGCCCTGTCGGTCGGTGATCTGGTCTTCCGTGACCTGGGTGAACGGTCCGGGGTATATGCCGAGCGTAGCGTCATTGAAAGGGCCGCATGGGAGTTCGAGGATATCCCCAAGATGTTGGCTGCCGCCGAGGCCCTTTATGGACCGTACCGTTGGGATCGCTATGACGTGATCGTGCTGCCTCCCAGTTTCCCCTTCGGTGGAATGGAGAACCCGAGGCTCACCTTCGCGACGCCCACCATCATCGCTGGTGATCGTTCGTTGACGGCCTTGATCGCGCATGAGCTCGCACACAGCTGGAGCGGGAATCTGGTCACCAACGCAACATGGAACGACTTCTGGTTGAACGAGGGCTTCACGGTCTATTTCGAAGGGCGGATCAGCGAGGCCCTCTATGGTGAGGAATATGCCGGGATGTTGGAGCAGTTGGGTCGGCAGGACCTTGCACAGACCTTGGAGAAGATCGCCAAGAGCAAGCACCCGGAGGATAGCAAGCTCCGGTTGGACCTTGATGGACGGGATCCGGATGACGGGATGACGGATGTGGCCTATGAGAAAGGTGCGGCATTCCTTCGGTTGTTGGAAGCGAAGGTGGGACGGGAGAAGTTCGATGCGTTCCTGCGGGACTACTTCGAGCGCTTTGCTTTCCAGAGCATGACCACGGATCGCTTCCTTGTCCATTTGGATGAGCACTTGCTGGAACCGAACCAGGTTGAATTGAACGTGGAAGAGTGGGTTGAACGCCCCGGGCTTCCGGCGAACGCCACCATCCCTGTGAGCGATCGTTTCAATAAGGTGGACAAGGAGTTGGCGCGATGGGAGGGCGGTACCCCTGCGATGGAACTATCGACCAAGGAATGGAGCACCTTCGAATGGATGCACTTCCTGCGCAAGCTCCCATCATCGATGAGCGATGCCCGGATGACCGAGTTGGACAAGGCCTTCGGTTTCACCAAGAGCGGGAACGCCGAGGTGCTGGCGGCATGGTTGGAGCAGTGCATCAAGAACGACCACGATGCGGCGTATCTGCGTTTGGATGAATTCTTGAACACGGTGGGCAGACGCAAATTCCTGATGCCCTTGTACACGGCGATGACGACCACGGAAAAGGGCCGATTGATGGCGCAGTCCATCTACCGGAGCGCTCGTCCGAACTACCATTCGGTATCGGTGAACTCACTGGACGAACTCTTGGCCTGGAAGGACAATCACCCGCCGGTGAACTTCTGAGGAGCTAGGCTCTCGACATCAACTTTTCAAGGAGCACCGGCTCAAGCCGATGTTCACCCTCGAACAGGTGGGCCTTGTGCGGAACGCGGGCCGTGATCAACCGTTGGGCCATGGCATCAAGGTCGCCGGCCTTGGCGTAGGCATCGTCAGATCCGAGCACCAGGTCGATGTGTTTGTCCTGCCATGCAAGCAGGGTAGCAGCATCGAGCTCCGGGGGAATGCCACCGGCCCAAAGGACCATACGCTGGAGGGGGGTCTTTCCCTTGATCGACCATCTTGATACGGTGGCCACGCCTTGTGAGAACCCCAAGGCGTTCACCGGTATCCCGGGTGGACATTTCAAGCGGGCATGGGATACCAGGGCATCCAGATATTCCACATGGTCATGGATCTCGTTCATGCGATC
>JAGQVV010000210.1:0-2178 GCA_020437805.1 Flavobacteriales bacterium | reverse complement strand
CCGTTCAGGAAGAAACGAGCGAGCTGACCATAGCCGTGCACCACGATCCAAATGGACGAAGCCGTTGCTGGTTCGCCGATGCTGTGATAGCGGGCGGTCCGTTGTACACGAAGGAAGTGCTCCTCCATCGCTTCAGTAGGCGAGCAGTTCCTCGATCACGGTAGCGACCTTCTCCGCGTTCGGGATCATGGCGGCTTCCAGGGTGCTGTTCAAAGGGATCGCTGGCATATCCACCGAACCGTAGGTCCGTACCGGAGCGTCCAAGCGTTCGAAGCAGAGGTCGCTGATCCGACCGGCCACTGCACGCGCAAATGAATTGGTTAGTTGTTCCTCGGTAAGCACCAAGCAACGTCCGTGCGCGTTCACCGCATTCGCCACGGCTTCCTCATCCATGGGGACCAAGGTGCGCAGATCGAGAATGCTGATGCGGCCGTTGAAGGACTTCGCTGCGGCCTTCGCCCAGTACACTCCCATGCCGTAGGTCACCACCACCGCGGCCTTGCCATCAGTGATCTCAGCAGGGTCGGCTTCGAGTACCATACGGGCTTTCCCGAACGGGACCACATAATCCGCACTGGGCTCGATGGTCTTGGCCTCCTCTGTACCCTTGATCTTGCTCCAGTACAAGCCCTTGTGCTCCAACATCACCACAGGGTTCGGGTCGTGGTACGCGGCCTTCATCAATCCTTTCAGGTCGGCGCCGGTGCTGGGGTAGGCCACTTTGATGCCTTTGATGTTGCACAGCACGCTTTCCACACTGCTGCTGTGGTAGGGTCCGCCGCTTCCGTACGCCCCGATGGGAACGCGGATTACGCAGCTCACAGGCCATTTGCCCACGGTGAGGTAACACGAACGCGCCACTTCGGTGAAGAGCTGGTTCAGTCCGGGCCATATGTAATCGGCGAACTGGACTTCCACGATCGGCTTCAGCCCTGCGGCGCTCATGCCCACGGTGCTACCGATGATGAAGGCTTCCTGGATCGGTGTGTTGAATACACGATGGCCTCCGAAGTCGCGCGCCAAAGTGGCCGCCTCACGGAACACGCCACCGAGCCGTGCGCCGACATCCTGGCCGTAGAGCAGGCAGTTCGGGTCGTCCTGCATCAACTCGCGGATCGCGAAGAGCGCGCTATCCACCATCACGGTCGCCTCCCGATCCGCCGGTGCGCGTTCACCTTTCTCTTCGGTGATCGGGCTAGGGGCGAACATGTGCGTGGTCAGATCCTCCGGTGTCGGGTCCTCGGCTGCGACAGCACGGTCGTAATCGGACCTTACACGTGCGATGGCTTTCTGCTCGATCTGCTTCAATCCATCGAGTTGGATACGATGGTCCAACAACTGCTGCAGGAAACGGGGGAATGGGTCCCGCTTGCGATGCTCGGCTAGGTTCTCCGGAGTGCGATAGAATTCCATGCGCACGCCGCTGGTGTGGTGGTTCAGCAGCGGTACCTTGGCATGGACCAAGAAGGGGCGACGCTCCTTGCGCACCGTTCCGATCACTTCCTTAAGTAGGTCATGGCAAGCAATGAAGTCCGAACCATCGACCTGCCGGACCTCCAATCCTTTGAAGCCTTTCGCGTAATCGCTCGCATCGCCCACGCGGATCTCATCGGCACTGGCGCTGATGTCCCACTCGTTGTCCTGCACGAGGTAGATGATCGGCAGCTTCTTCAGCACGGCCATCTGGAAGGCCTCGGCCACTTCACCTTCGGTGATCGAGGCATCGCCCAGCGAGCACACGACCACCGGTGCATCACCAGCGACAGCATGTGGAATGCCTGCCTGTTCCTTGTACCAAAGTCCCAAGGCGATCCCGGTGGTGGGAATGGCTTGCATGCCGGTGGCGCTGCTCTGGTGCGGGATCTTCGGCATGTTGTCCCGACGCAAGCTGGGATGGCCGTAGTAGGTGCGTCCGCCGCTGAAGGGGTCGTCGCGCTTGGCCATCAATTGCAGCATCAGCTCATAGGGCTCCATGCCTATACCGAGGAGGATGCTATCATCGCGGTAGTATGGGGCCACGAAATCCTGTGGCTTCAGCTGTAGGCCCAGGGCCAGTTGGATCGCCTCGTGCCCACGGCTGGTGGCGTGGACGTACTTGCTGGTGAACTTGAAGTTCTCTTCATAGATCTCCGTCATCGCCTTCGCGGTGCACATCAGCTCCCATGCTTTCAGCAGGGT
>JAGQVV010000209.1 GCA_020437805.1 Flavobacteriales bacterium | reverse complement strand
CGACCCAGGTCAGGACCGTGTCCTGATATAGCTTCTTGGCCACGATGTGTTTTTCCGCATACACGATCAGTGCTCCCTCCATGCCGCGACCCTGGAATTCCTTGGCCACGCCGAAGACGATCCCGGTCATCGTTCGAACGGTGCCTTTCTTCTTGTGCCAAAGGAATTTGAGCTTGCCCCACCAGTTCAGGTTCCCGTTCACGTATTTGAAGATCTCGTTGAGTTCCGGCAGGC
Source organism: Flavobacteriales bacterium (assembly GCA_020437805.1). Taxonomy (GTDB): domain Bacteria; phylum Bacteroidota; class Bacteroidia; order Flavobacteriales_F; family PHOS-HE28; genus PHOS-HE28. The sequence goes on along the minus strand of JAGQVV010000209.1, from coordinate 5,184 downwards.
TGATGTACATCGCGATGGCCCGTTCCCTATGGCGCACGAAGATGACCAAACGGGGGTCCATCACGGGCTTCATGGTCTTCACCAACTTCAGGGCGGTTGCCGCATCCATGGCCTTGTGGTTGTCATGGTCCACCCATCCGTCGTTGTACACGGTGCGAAGATCCTCCGCGATGCGTTCCACGCTCATGCCTCGTGCATCGTGCATCCGGATGTCCGGGTCCTTGGCCAGTTGCTCGTACTTCCGATGGAAAAGCGGAGATACCGGCTCCAGTGCACTGCGTTTGAAGAAGAGTTGGTTGAAGTAGACCCGGAATCCGAATTCCTCCAGTAGCTCTTTGTAGTATGGCGGGTTATACCCGGTCCCGTACAATGGTGGATCCGTGAAATTCTCGATCAACAGGCCCCAGAACATGTTCCGGTCGCCAAGGTTTATCGGGCCGTCCATGGCTTCCATGCCCTGACCTTCCAACCAGTCCTTGGCGGTATTGAACAGCAGGTTGGCTGCATCCTGGTCGTTGATGCATTCGAAGAAGCCCATGCCGCCGGTGGGTTGCTTCTCCTTGTAGGCTGTGCGCGGATCGATGAACGCTGCAATTCGGCCGATCGGTGTTCCGCGCTCATCATGAAGGACCCAACGCTCCACCATACCGGCCTTTTCCCCTTGCTTTCCAGGACGAAGCAGTTTGTTCGTCGCGGGGTCGAACACCTTTTCGACGTCCTGGACCAGATGGGGTATCCAATTCGGGTCGTTCGCGTAGATGCGCCATGGCAAGCGCATCCAATCGCGTTCACGTTGAGCGTCGGAAACAGGAAGGATCTTCATGGTCTTGTCCGCGAAGGTACGATCTTTCGCCGAGGGAACCCGCTTGGACGTGGTCTTTGGGCAGGTGTTATTTGCGCGGCCCGGTCAAGGAAGCGTCTCAGGCAGTACCATAACAGCGGATCCATACCATGCATATCCTACTGATCGGTTTCATGTGCTGTGGAAAATCCAGTGTGGGGCGTGAACTGGCGCCTGTACTGGGTATGCCGTTCCGGGATCTTGACCGCGCCATTGAGGAACGGGTGGGGCCCATCCTACCGTTCTTCCAGAGCGAGGGAGAGGAAGCCTTCCGATCGGTCGAGCGTGAAGTGTTGGAAGGCTTGTTGGATGGCCCTGATGCGGTGATCGCAACAGGTGGTGGTACACCTTGCGAAAGAGATAACCTGGACATCATGCTGGCGAAAGGGACCGTGGTCTGGTTGGATGTTCCCTTGGACGATCTGATGCCGCGGATCGAACGGGCCGGTGGGGATCGCCCACTGTTGCACGGCCTTGAAGGCAACGCCCTGCGAGCACGGGTGTGCGAATTATTGGAGTCGAGACTCCCGATCTACGGGAAGGCGGAATGGATCGTGCAGGCCAACGCGGCAGTAGGTGTTGTGGCGGATCGCATACACGCTGCGGTCAAGGGGCTTCATCCAAGGTAGACGTTGTCCTTCCTTCCCAATTCGACGCTGATGTGTTCCTGTAGGGTCGTGCTCAAGGTCAATCCAACAATGTTCACTCGGATGGGATAGGTCCTGTGCCTTCGGTCCACCAGAACGACCGTACTGAGTTTCTTCAACGGAACTTGGATGAGGAAGCTCGCCGCATGCATCAAGGTGCGTCCGCTCATCAACACATCGTCAACCAGCACCACCACCTTGTCCCGCAGTGTTTCCAACGGGATGGACAATTCCAGCGGGCGCTCCAATGGTGCGTCCTTGTCGAGTCGGAGCGTCACCAGTTGTACCTGCAGGTCGGTTCCAGCGCTCAATCGCGCAGCGAGCCTTTCGGCGATCACACTTCCTCGCGGAGCGATACCGACCAATACGATACCTGCTTCGTCGCAATTCTCTTCATGCAGTTGCTGGGCGATGCGTGCCAACTTCCGCTGGACGCTGTCATGATCGAGAACAATGGTCCTTGTTGTCATCCGTACCTACGAATCTATGACGTGCGTGGCCTTCGTTATTGCGCGTACAACTTGCCGTCGAAGTGTTGACCGGTCGTGGTCGTGATCCGCCAAAGGAGCAACCCATTTTGTTCATTGGTAAGCTCAACAAGGCCGGATGCAGGCACGTTGGTGTCCAGAAGGAAGCGACCAAGGTTGTCCATGATCGTGATCCGCGCATGTTTGGGGACACCACTGATCGATACGGATCGGCTCCGCAGTCGGACCTCCGGCCTGTGTTGTTGGACCTCGTTGATCCCCGTGGTGCTGATATTGATCTCCTCGGTCCGGCTCGCCGTCCGTCCACAGGCATCCACCACCGAAAGTGAAACCGAATAGGTGCCGGGGGTGGTGTATGCATGCGTCGGGTCCACCTCGTCGCTGGTCGATCCGTCACCGAAGTCCCAGGTCTGCTCCACACTGCCGGTAGTGTTGTTGGCAAAGAGCACCATTCCGGTGCCGACCATGTTCCAAGTGAATTGCACATCGGGGTCGCTCACTCCGATATTCCATGTGGACATGCTATCCAGCACGATCGCGCTGGAGAGGGAACGTATGTAGGAGGCTTGATCGATGGTCAGCTCCGATGGGGACCACGTGGCCTCCGCGCAGGACCGGCGGAACATGGTGCTGGCCAATGTGCAGGCAGCTATGTAGCTTCCTGTTACGTTCGGATGACTACCATCCGTGTACAAGCCCGTGGTGGGGTGTTCTTCCCGATGTTGGGCCCAGACCACCCCCACCGGAGCGCACCAAGAGGTGTTGTCAATGGCCATTTCCACATAACTGTCACGCAGGCGTTGCTGCATCCCTTCATAGGTGCACAGGGGTTCGTAGAATTCGCAATTCGCCTGATCACCGTTCTCGCGTCCCCAGGTCATCAAGAACACGACATCCGTGCAAGGGTCCACCGCATGCACCTGGGCGACCAGCGATGCCGCGTACGGATATACATCCACAGCTACTAGTGCGGGCGGGAAGGACGGTCGCTGGCTTTGCTCCTGCAGCACCACGAAGTCCCACCCCCCTTGAGCAATGGCCGCCTGGGTTACCGCGCTGGTACTGTGCCATTCGAAGGTCGTTCCACCAGGGGACACACGCATGGTCTCCACGACCTCGCCCATTGACGTGGACAATTGTTGCACCATGCCCGGAAGGTCGTTCGAGTTGACATAGCTGTTCCCGATGAAGAGGATACGGGTCGTGTCCTGTTGACCGAAGGAATTCTCCGGAACCGACATCGCGCATACCAGGGAGAACGAGATAAAGACCGCGCGGCCCTGGGGCCAAGGAGTGCTTCGTAGCATGTTCGTCATCTTCTGCGTCCGTTCGGCCGAGCCAACTCCGCGATGAGGTCACTTTCGCTGATCTGATTTCCGGTGTACTTGAGGATCCGGTCGAAAAGGTCGAAGGTTTCCTCCTCGAGTCGTTTGAACCGGATGCAGGAACGACCGCGATCGTAGATCAAGAGGTCCTTTTTGAAGGGCATCAACAGATCGTGCGGCATGATGTACAGCGCCATGAAGTTCTTCTGGCTGGCGATCGCACAAAAGGCCAGCCCGTCAAGGCGGTAGGCCGGCATGCCATCGGACATCGTCTCCATCGCGGTCGGCCAGATGTCATTGATCAACTTCCGTAGGCGCGTCAACGGTTCGCGGCGATCGTCATCCAACGATTCGAAATACTCATTGACCGTACGCGCCGAACTTTTCATCCTCTTTGTCGAGAGCATGAAGATGAGAGATCCGATCCAAAGGTGCAGTGCTTCACATCAGGATCCGCATTTCGCTGATCATGTCCAAGCGGATATCCGGAGTCTGGTCCAGGACCATCCACTCCACTTTATCGCGCACTTGCAGATCTCGGATGCGACCGGTTCGCAAGGTGCCGTCCGTCAAGCGCAACTCGACCAATTGACGCAGGGTCGCAGCCGCCTCGTACCGATCGTACAAGGAGCAATCGATGGGGTCGTAGTCGCTCATGCTTTGCGCGCTTTGATCCACAGTTCCCGCCCGGCTCGTGGTGGGATCGAGTTCCGGCACGGCTCCATCGAAACATCGGGAAAGTGCTTCCGGAACAGCGCAAGGTAGGTCTCGCGGTCGCCACCGAAGGGCGGATGGTCCGTGTTCAGCGGGTCATCGAAGAGCACACCGACCAGCTCGCCACCGGCATTCAACATGCTGTGCACGCGTTCCACGTAGGCCGGACGCAGCGCGGGGTCCAGAGCACAGAAGCAGGTCTGCTCCAGGATCACATCGTAGCGTTCCTGATGATCAAAGAGATCACCGACGATCAGATTCTCCTTGGGGAATTCGGGATAGCGAAACAGCAGATCCTTGTATGGCGCATCGGTGAGGTCGATCACGAAGGTGTTCGTGAAGCCTTTGCGGTGCGCGTATTCAGCTTCGTACGCTCTGCCCGCACCGGGAATGAGGATGCGGAGATCGGTGTTGCCGAGCTGATCGATGTATTCCTTCAAGGGCGTCGAAGGGCCGCCGATATCCCAGCCGGTCTCATTGGTACCATAGCGGGTCTCCCAATACGCGCGATCGAGTTGCATGCCACAAAGATGGGGCGGTGGTTGCCTTAACGCATAAGCAAGGCTGGGTGTCCGGTCGGTGCATGATCCGGAATGTCCGCTACGGAATGCCTAAATTCGCGGCCCATCGGGACACGGTTGCTGTCCCTCCTTGGGCTCTTGCGCGGACCACACCCGTCCCGGCCCATCCACTTCCCGACCGCACTGCATGCACTGGATCGACGCCAGCATTTTTGTTCTTTATATGATCGCCTTGCTCGGCGTGGGCATGTGGTTCATGCGGAAGAACGCCAGCACCGATGACTACTTCGTAGGCGGTCGTGGGATGGGGCCAGGGCATATCGGACTTTCGGTGGTGGCCACGGATGTCGGCGGTGGATTCTCCATCGGCCTGGGCGGTCTCGGCTTCGTCATGGGCCTGAGCGGTTCGTGGATGCTATTCACGGGATTGATCGGTGCATGGCTCGCTGCGGTGTTCCTCATTCCGAAGGTGTACGACCTTGGACGCGATCATGCCTTGCTCACCTTTCCGCAACTGCTCGGTCGTTTCTTCGATGGACGTGTGGCCATGCTGGCCGGCGTGATCTGCGTGGTGGGGTACCTTGGTTTCACCAGTTCGCAGTTGCTGGCAGGAGCGAAGCTGGCTTCTGCGGCCGTGGAAGGACTTGA
>JAGQVV010000208.1 GCA_020437805.1 Flavobacteriales bacterium | reverse complement strand
AGCCAGCCTTGCAGCAGCCCACGGCGAAGGAAGATCACGAAGGGGATGAAGAACACGAGGCCCATCATCCGCCCCCAGTTGCGATGAACGTATTCCCAGAAGTAGATGCGTTTGAAGCCCGCCAGGTCCATGTCAGGATTGGTGAGCGCGTATTCCGGGATCCGCCTGTACTTGCTGAAAGCCTCGTCCCATTCGGAAGCGTTCATGGGAGGTAGCGCTCCCATGATGGGTTTCCATTCGGTGATGCTGAGCCCGCTATCGGTAAGCCGCGTGATCCCGCCGATCACCACCATGCATGCGATGAGGACACATCCGGTGATCAACCATCCGACCACGGGACCTGTTGCTCTTTCTCCGGCTCCTTCCATTCGGGCTGCGAAGCTATCCACTGGATCCCGTGGGACATGAAAAAGGGGACGAACGCCCCCTTTCAACACTGAAGAACGTCCCTTGTTCAGAGCCGTAGGACGTAGCTCAGCAAGGCCAGCAAGCCAGGTACGATGTTCTGCGCAGGCGACAATACGCTAACGCCCTGTTCCGAACCGTTCTTCTCTCCTTCAGTACTGGCGCCGTTCGTGCTCTTCACTTGCTTGGTGACCTTGATGGCCATCACCTTGTACTGGCCGTCATGCAATTCCTGTATGGCGCGGACCATGTCGGCGTCCGTCACGATACTCTCGTCGTAGGTCACGATCGCATGGTCACGCTCATCCCCTTCAACGAACTCGATCTCGGTGCCCGCAATGCCCGGCAATTTGCCCAAGGCCTTCTTGATGGAGCCGCCGCACATCATTTCGCAGCTCATGCCAACGATACTGATGTCCGCGATGGTAACGGGGGTGCCGCTGCTGATGGCCACCTCCTCCACCACGCGCTCCACTTCAGCGGGTAGCTCTGCGGCCACTTCGGCGGGCTGATGCGAGCAGGAGAAGAGGATGGCAGCGATGAAAAGGGGGAAGATGCGGGTCTTCATGGCGGTGAACACTTGTATACCCATGGGACGCCTGAGCGCCAAGGAATGTTACAAATGTAATACGCGCGGCCCGCCGATATCTTCGCGGCCCTTTCCATGAGCACCGCTTCCGAACGCAAGGCCGTATGGCCGTTATTGCTCACGCTCGCCTTGATCTGGGGCAGTTCGTTCATCCTGATGAAACGTGGGCTGTTCCACGATGGCGCACCGGTGCTGAGCCCATGGCAGATGGCTTCAGCGCGGCTCTTCATCGCCTGGTTGGCCTTGCTGCCCTTGTTGGTGAAGTACATCGGCCATTTCAGGAAGCACTGGAAAGCCTTGTTGGGCACCGGTGTTCTCGGCAACGGGCTGCCTGCCTTCTTCTATGCCACGGCACAGACCCGTATCGATAGTTCGCTCAGCGGCATGCTCAATAGCTTGACACCGCTGTTCACGTTCCTCGCAGGCGTGATCATCTTCCACACCAAATGGCGCTTGGGCCAAGTGATCGGGATCCTGATCGGGATGTTGGGCGCCGTGGGCTTGATCGCGCTGGATCCGGGCACGAACTCGTTGACATGGAACGCGTTCGCGATGTTGCCTGTGCTCGGCACGATGTGCTACGGCCTAAGCGGGAACATCGTGAAACATCACTTGTACAGCCTTCCGGCACCTGCCACGGCCGTTCTTGCGCTCACCTTCGTAGGCCCCATAGGCGCCATCGGCTGCATCCTTACGGACCTGCCGCACACCTTGTCCACACACCCGCACGGTTGGTCATCGCTCGGCTACGTAGCGGTGTTGGCGGTGATGAGCTCCGCCTTCTCGCTGGTGTTGTGGAACGCGCTGCTGCAACGGACCACAGCGGTCACGGCAAGCACGGTGACCTACTTGATGCCGGTGGTGGCGATCGGCTGGGGCTTGTTGGATGGCGAAGCGATATCATGGGGCCAAGTGGGCATGATCGCCGTGGTGCTGAGCGGTGTGTACCTGGTGAACGCTGTGCGTTACAGGCCCTTGGGCGATTGACCCCGTATTGCGTCACCGTGCGCATCTTTGCCTCATGTACGAGGGTAAAAAGGTCGTGGTCGTGCTCCCCGCCTACCGGGCTGCTTTGACGTTGGAGCAGACCTATCGGGAGATCCCCTTCCCATTGGTGGATGAGGTGGTGCTGGTGGACGACCGGAGCCCGGATGACACCGTGGAGGTTGCGCGCCGTCTGGGGATCAAGCACATCGTGGTGCACGAGCAGAACCGCGGCTACGGTGGCAATCAAAAGAGCTGCTACGACAAGGCCTTGGAGCTGGGAGGCGACATCGTGGTGATGCTGCATCCGGACTACCAGTACACGCCGAAGTTGTTGGTGAGCATGGTGGCCTTGATCGGCAACGATGTGTATCCGGTGGTGTTCGGATCCCGCATACTCGGTGGTGGTGCGCTGCGCGGTGGAATGCCCTTGTACAAGTACTTCTTCAACCGCATGCTCACGCTGACGCAGAACATCCTGATGGGTCAAAAGCTGAGCGAGTACCACACCGGGTACCGCGCCTACGGCGGCGAGGTCCTTCGAAGTGTGGACTACCAGCGGCTTTCGGATGATTTCGTCTTCGACAATCAGATCGTGGGGCAGATCTGCTGGAAGGGCTATGAGATCGCGGAGATCACCTGTCCCACGAAATATTTCGATGAGGCGAGCAGCATCAACTTCAGTCGGAGCATGACCTATGGCTTCGGCGTGCTAAACGTGAGCTGGCGCTACTTCCTAGCACGCACCGGCTTGTTGAAGTGGGACCTCTTGGGCAAGCGTTAAGGCCATGGCCAAGCTGCACCGGAACATCTTCTCGCGCGGCAGGATCCAACTCTCCATAATCGTGCTCGGTCTGGCGCTCTTCGTGCCGGGGCTTGGCGCGGTTCATCTTTTCGATTGGGACGAGATCAATTTCGCGGAGATCGCTCGGGAGATGATCGTTACCGGTGATTGGTCGCGTCCGCAGATCGACTACTTGCCGTTCCATGAGAAACCACCACTCTTCATCTGGTTGCAAGCGATCAGCATGCGCCTGTTCGGCATCGGTGAATTCGCGGCGCGCTTGCCGAACGCGGTCTGTGGAGTGCTTACGTTACTGGTCCTGTTCCGCATCGGGGACCAATTGCGGGGTCGCTTGTTCGGGATGCTTTGGGCCTTGGCCTACCTCGGCTCCATACTCCCCCACCTCTACTTCCGGAGCGGCATCATCGACCCGTGGTTCAACCTCTTCATCTTCCTTGGGCTCCACGCCATCATCACCTTGGTGCATTCCGACCCGCGCCGACCCGCGGAAGCCTTCAACGGGCGTAAGGACAAGCACGCATGGTTCGCGGGGATCCTCCTGGGGCTGGCCGTGCTAACCAAGGGCCCGGTCGGCGTGCTCATCCCGGGTCTCGTCATGGGCGTGTATTTCGTGATGCGGCGAGGCAGACCGTACCTGAGCTGGCGCCGGATGGGCATCATCGCTCTGGGCACCCTGCTCACGGTCGGGTCGTGGGCCTTGTTCGACCTCCTGCGCAATGGTCCCGATTTCATGGTCGCGTTCTTCTGGCGACAGGTCGCGATGCTCACCACGGAGGACGCCGGACACGGGGGCTTCTTCGGTTACCACTTCGTGGTGCTGTTGATCGGTTGTTTCCCGGCGTCGGTGTTCGCCATACAGGAATCGGTGAAGCCTAGTCGCACCGGTGAACCCGATCGTGACGATCATCGGAAATGGATGGTGATCCTC
>JAGQVV010000207.1 GCA_020437805.1 Flavobacteriales bacterium | reverse complement strand
GGATGGTGATCCTCCTCTGGGTGGTGCTGATCCTGTTCAGCATCGTAAAGACCAAGATCGTCCACTACAGCAGCCTTTGCTACTTCCCGCTGACCTACTTGGCGGCTTTGCAATTGTTCCGCGTGTGGCGCAACAAGGAGCCCTTCGGGTGGTCGCGCTTCCTGCTTGGTGGTCTGGGTACGTTGCTGGCCCTGATCGTGATGGCCGTGCCGGTGCTCGGCATGAACATCGACCTTCTACGACCGCTCACGGCCCAGGACGCATTCGCGGCAGCGAACTTGAACGCCGAGGTGCATTGGAGCGGTATCGAGATGCTTGCCGGGGCGCTGCTCTTGGCCGCTTTGATCATGGGCCATGTGCTCCATACGAAAGGGCGATACCGTGCCAGCATTCTTGTGATCTTCGGTGGCGGGGCGCTGTTCGTCACCACGACGCTGTTCTTCTTCATCAACCGGATCGAAGGCTATTCCCAACGTGCGACCATCGAGTTCTTCGAAGCGAGACAAGGCGAGAAGTGTTACGTGATCACCAAGAACTACAAAAGCTACGCGCACTTGTTCTACACCCGGAAACCACCGGTCACCGATCCAAGGGCGCACGATGAACAGTGGTTGCTTTCCGGCGATGTGGACCGGCCCGTATACGTGGTATGCAAGACCACGGCGGCCGAAGAGGTGCGGGCGATACCGGAACTGAAGGAACTTGGTGACAAGAACGGGTTCGTATTCTTCCAGCGGTATCGGTAGGGATCGACCCGGAGTGATATACCTTGGTGGTATCAAACCTCGAAGCCATGACCGAACGTTACGCGATGCGGATCATCCCGATACTTGCTCTTTTCCTCTTCGGCACTGCAACCAGCCACGCCCAAGGTGATACCTGCACGACCGCTTTGTTGGTGAGTTCTGGAGTACACTACGCTGACGGGCCAACCACCGGCGATGCCGCCTCCGGCATAGGATGTGGGGGTGGTCAGAATGGCGATTGGTACTTGTACACCGCATCATTCACCGGCACGATCAAGATCACCAGTTGCCATCCGCTGAACAATCAGCAGGATGATGATACTTACCTGAAAGTGCTCCAAGGCACATGTGGATCCCTGACCTGCCTTGCCTACAATGATGACATGGGGTCAGCAGCATGCCCTGGATACAGCTTTGCGTCCGCGCTTGAGGTGACTGTTACCGCCGGAGAGAACTACTACATCGTATGGGCGGATCAGTTCGATAGTGATGCATTCTGGTGGGAGCTGAGCGAGTGCGCGGGGACCGTTGTGGGTGAGACCTTCCGTGACCAGAACAGCAACGGGACGCGGGATGCGGGAGAGACCCATATCAATACCATGCTACAGATCGAGCCCGGAGGACATTTCGCGTATTCGAGCCAAGATCCTTATTCCTTCTGCAGTGAGATCGGGAACTTCACCATCACGGTACCGAACCCACCACTCTATCACACCGCATCACCAGCGTCGCGCTCCTATGCCATCGCATCGGTCGGGGAACAGGTCGTGGGAATGGACTTCGCTCTGCAGCCCATACCTGGTATCATCGATCTGGGCGTGGACCTCTGGGGATGGAACCCTTGGATCGGCAACAACACCACGCTTCGGATCAACTACAACAATGTGGGCACGGAGGATGCCGATGCCTCGATCGTGCTGACGCTCGACCCCTTGCTCTCTTTCGTGGAGGCCGATCTCGCCGAAACATCCGTGGTCGGTCAGGATGTGACCTGGGACCTTGGCGTGCTGCCTGCCGGGGCCAGCGGAATGATCACCGTGACGATCCACTGCTCCGAAACCGCCGCTCCGAACGCGCCGATCCTGAACACCGTCACGATCAGCACGAACAGCACGGAGATCAACCCGATGAACGACGCGGACTCGTTGGCAGGTATTGCCACGACCTCCTTCGACCCGAACGACAAGCAGGTGGACTTCGTCTCCTTGTCCCCGAACGACATCGCTGATCGAAAGCCCTTGGAATACACGGTGCGCTTCCAGAACACCGGCAACGCACCAGCGGTTAATGTGGTGATCAAGGACTCGCTGGATAGCGACTGGGATCTTGCCAGCTTCGAAATGATCGGCGCTTCTCATCCTTATTCCTTGATGATCACGAACGAGGTTGCCATCTGGACGTTCGCGAACATTCTGCTTCCGGACAGCACCACCGATCCCGAAGGCAGTCAAGGCGGGTTCCACTATCGCATGACCCCGAAGAACGATCTGCTGCTCGGTGACCAGCTCACCAACCGCGGCGATATCTATTTCGACTACAACGAGCCGGTGCTGACGAACGTGACCGTGACGACGGTCGAACTCGCTTCCAGCATTGCGGAGGAGAGTTCGTTCAATGGGCTGCACGCTTACCCTTCACCCGGCAATGGCGTGCTGAACCTGCGTTGGATGAACGGCACAGTGGCCCAAGCAAGAGTGAGCGTCCTTGATGCCATGGGTCGCATTGTATCCACAACGGCTTTGGGCACATTGAACGAGAACCAGCGCCAACAGTTGGACCTGAGCGCGCTGCCCAATGGCAGTTACATCATCCGGCTCCAGGGTGATGGCGTTGATGCAAGATCGCGCTACGTGATCACACGTTGATCCGAGCGAAACTCCGTTTTGAAAGGGTGTCCGCAGGGCACCCTTTCTTCATTCACCTGCAATGCGGGGAATTGCGTAGCTGAGTGCGACCTTGGCACCATGAACGCGCACGTCATAACCCCGACACCGAAGCTCAGCACAAGCCTCGAATTCTACGCGAAGCTGGGATTCACCGTTATCCCGGCGAATGGACCGACCTTGGTCTCGGACGGCCAGGTGCTGATCGCGATCGACCCGGATCGCACGGCACGTGCGGGGATCAAGTTCTTCAATGCGGACCATTCCCGAACGCTGGATGCATTGAGCGGAAGAAGCGCCGTGCATGGCACGACGGATGGCCATTTCCTGAGCGACCCGAACGGTATTCGCGTGGTGCTCTGTGACCGTGAAGCACCTTCTGTGGACTTGGAAGGGGTCGTGCCCGGCATCACCGGGAACTTCGCCGGTCTGAGCATCGAGACCTCAGAGATGGATCGATCCGTGGATTTCTGGAGTGCGCTCGGGTACGCGATCACCATGGGCGATGCGTCGAAAGGCTGGGTCTCGCTTGAGGCAGATGGTCGTCCAGGTATCAGCCTCATGAAGTCGATGATGTGCCCACACCTCTTCTTCAACCCGTCGCTCACCTATTTCAACGGAAAGGAAGGTAACCCGAAGGTGATCGAGGCCGTTCGGAAGGAGGGTATCCCGATCACCGAAGAGATCACGCACTTCAACAAGGACGGCCTCGTCGACAACATCATCATCCGTGATCCGGGCGGTCTCGGTTTCTTCCTCTTCAACGATTGACCGGGATGGACCAAGACCTTTCGAACATCCTGACACATCTTGGCGAAGACCGTGAACGCGGCTACGCTGCGGTGGTACCACCGATCGTGCAAAGCGGCAACTTCACGTACCCTACCGTTGCGGCCATGCGTGCTGTGGTGCAGCAGGAGATGGACAAGCCGCTGTACACACGGGGTTTCAATCCGACCGTGGGCATCCTGCGCCAGAAGATCGCCGCACTGGAACATGCGGAGGATGCATTGGTGTTCAGCAGCGGAAGTGCGGCCATCGCATCAGCCGTTCTGAGCTTCGTTAAGGCCGGGGACCATATCGTATGCGTGGACAAGCCCTACAGTTGGACCAAGAAACTGCTCGTGGAACTGCTCCCACGTTTCGGGGTGGAGCACACGTTCGTGGATGGTACCAACGCGGAGAACTACCGCAAGGCCATCACCCCTAACACGACCTTCTTCATCCTCGAAAGTCCGAACTCGCTCACCTTCGAATTGCAGGACATCGCTGCGGTCGCGGCGATCGCCAAGGAGCACGGGATCATCACGCTTTGCGACAACAGCTTCAGCGGTCCGCTGTTCCAGAACCCGATCGACCTGGGAGTGGACATGGTCGCGCACAGTGCCACGAAATACCTGAACGGCCATAGCGATGTAGTGGCTGGGGTGCTCGCTGGATCGCACGTGCACATGCGTCAGGTGATGCAAAAGGAGTTCATGACCTTGGGCGCTTGTCCTTCACCGCACGATGCGTGGTTGCTCATGCGCGGCTTACGCACCTTGGAACTACGGGTGAACAGAAGTGCGGACAACGCCGAGAAGGTGGCGCTCTTCCTGGAGAAGCACCCGAAGGTGAAGCGCACGCACTGGCCCTTCCTTGACAGCCATCCGCAACAAGCCTTGGCCAAACGCCAGATGAAACGCTGCGGCGGATTGATGAGCATCGAACTGGACGCACCGGACGAAGCCGCCGTGGAGCGTTTCTGTGACAACTTGAAGACCTTCTTGATCGCCGTGAGCTGGGGCGGGTATGAAAGTTTGCAATGGCCCGTGTGTGCCTTGAAGGGTCCGAGCGGCTACTACACCGACCTGCCCTTCACCATGGTCCGCTTGTACGTGGGCCTCGAGGATCCGGACTTGCTGATCGCGGATCTGGACCAAGCATTGGCGAGGATCTGAGAGCGCATCACTTGTAACTTGAACGACCAACGAACAAGCATGCAGTACAAAGCCGACTCACCCGATGACTATATCACCCGGATCCCGGAGGAGCGACAGGCTGTAATGAAGGAGCTTCGAGCCACGATCAAGAAGAACCTACCGAAGGGCTTCGAGGAAACCATGAGCTACGGCATGATCGGGTACGTGGTGCCGCATAAGCTGTATCCCGCTGGATACCATTGTGATCCGAAGTTGCCCTTGCCGTTCATGAGCATCGCCTCGCAGAAGAACTTCGTTGCGGTGTACCATATGGGGCTGTACGCGGATAAGGAATTGATGGACTGGTTCGTGGAGGAATACCCGAACCACGTGACGACCAAGCTGGACATGGGCAAGAGCTGCATCCGCTTCAAGAAGCCGGAACGGATCCCCATGGAACTGATCGGCGAGTTGTGCACGAAGATGAGCGTGACCGATTGGGTGGCGCTGTACGAGCGTTCGATCAAACGCTGATCACTCGTCCGGGTACGGTGGGTGGAATTCCGAACCCGGCTGTTGGAAGCAGTTGTTGACCGTGACACACACGCTGCTTTGCTCCGCCAAGCACGGTGCACTTCCTGGTACGGTGTACACATAGCATCCTGCGGCATCGGTACCCGGAACGAAGACCGGCGAGTGAGGTACGCTATTGAAGGCCCATGAGCCGCTCGGAGCGGGTGTTCCGCTCAACTGGTCGATCAAGAGAAGAGGTGCATCGCTGTCGCAAATGGTGATGGCTGCGTCCGACCCGGCATTGGCGGCCTGTGCAACGGATATCGCTACTTGCGCGGTCTCGTTCGCACATGGCGGCGTTCCAACGACGGTGTAGGAGTAGATCCCGGCGGGGTCGTTGGATGGGTCGAAAACCCCGCTCATCGTGCTTCCTGCTGGGCTCGTCCATGTTCCGCCGAAGGATGGTGTTCCACCCAAGAGGTCAAAGAGGTTCACGGGCGGGTCCGTGGAGCAGAGAACGATCGCACCATTGACCCCCGCATTCGGAGGCTCCACACAATCGATCGTGAGCGTAGCTGTTGATGTGCATCCAGCCACATCGACCGTATAGGCCAGGATGTTGGAGCCGTATGTCAAGCCAACATACGGGCCGTTCGGACCCACAAGGATCCCAGTCCCCGCCATGATCGTCCACGTGCCACTGGGTTCCGGGTTGCCGTTGAGCAAGCTACCGATATCAATGGGAGATGGCGTTCCGCACAAGGTGACAAAGGCATCCATTCCCGCATTCGGGTTGGCGAAGGTGAGCACCTCTGAGCTCGCACCGCTCAGGTCGACCGGAGCGGTGCTTACCACACGGACACGGTAACCAGTACCATCAGCCCCCATCGGGTTGCAGGAGATCGTCCCGGCGCTGGTGCCGTTGAGCATGCCAATGGTGGTCGGGGTTGCGAAGCTCCCCGCTCCATCGGAAAGTTCCACGCTGAACACATTGCCCGGGTCATAGGTCCCGATGATCTGGAAGGATAGATCGAAGGCTTCCCCGTTACAGATCGTAGCGGTGACCAGTGGGTCCAAGGAGATCTGAGCGAGCAGGGCGCTTCCGTACAGCAGCGTCGGAATGAGGCATTTGGTCCGCATGATGGGATCGGTGTCCGTGATCGTCCTCTAATGTAGGTCGGCCTGCCAAGCGCGGTTCATCGGATCGACGGATGGATGAAGAATACCCCCGGAACGACCTTATCGGACGATGCTCAAGGTTCGGTACGTTCCATTAGGCACCGGACCTTGAGGCCTTCTGCTCGAGCCGCGTCAAGCACGTTCTCCAGCGCATCCGCATCGGCGACCTCCTCCTTCGTCGCGAATACGGACAGGTGGCTTTCGAAACGGACCCCGCCCTCAATGCTCTCCACGCTTCGCTGCAGACGTGCCGTGGGACTTGACGCGTCGATACGGGATCCAGCGGCTATGACCTCGATCCCGTCCACACCCTTTATCGTGATGATGAAACGATCGTCCTGTGCGAAATCCCAATGGAACGGAAGGTTCCTTTCCGCAGCAGCGAAAGTGGATGGCACGACATGCGAAATGAAGCGTGAAAGGTCGACCGAGAGGGAACCATCCCCTTCAAGCCTTACGGCATCATCGACACGTACCTGGGCATTCGCCCGGAACCGGTACGGCGGTGAAGTGTTCAGATCCGTGCTCAGCTCACCCAACAACACAAGCCCTTCCGCATCCATACTTCGCTTGCCGTAGAGCGGATCGACCGTACTATCAATGACCGCATCCGTATACGCCGACCGAGCCATTGTACTGAATTGGCCACTAAGGAAAGTGCGCACGGTGCCGTACAGGAAAGTGTCGTTCGGGTCGATCTCGAATGCGTATTCCGTCACGCGCACGTTCGCTGTAGCATCCATTACAGGCAGATCGGTGAACAAGGCCGGATCCGGGTCGTCCTGCAGGAGATGTTCGAGGTCCATGATCAACGCCGACGAACCTTCCCAATAGAACGGCAGCTCATCAGTGAGCCAGCCGAACGCTGTCCGCTTGGGATGCATCCACTGGACACGATCCCCATTGCGCACACCGAGAAGGAATTCGTTGTCCCACATCGGCGTCGTCCAACGGTCGTTCATGCGACCGATGCGCTTGTCCAACACATACGCCGTCGTGTATGGAAGCTTCACGGCATTGGCCAACTTCGCGTAGAGGTCATAGCGGCTGATGTCTCGCAAACGCTCCTCGTCCACCTGCTCCCCCATGCGCGCCAGCCCGCGATCGACATCCAGGTACCAGAGGTGATCATCCTCATAGGTGAAGCGTTCCGCGATCCGGTCGTGCAATACCGCCATTCGCTCGGCACCGGCACTATCCGGCAAATGACCCGTGTGCTCATCCACGAATTCGTTGAATAATCTGTTCTGCTTGTCGGGTATCCGCTTGAGGGCCACACGTCGCCAGAATTCGGCCTTGGCCTCGCGCTGACGGATCGTTTGCAGCCAATGCGGTTGTTGGATCGGCATACCGGAGAGGCGGTCCCGGCGCCAATACCGATAGTCCTCCGGAGCAAGTAACACGGTCAAGTGTGGCAGATCCTCACCGGGCCGTGCGTTCACTTCATCGATGCATCCGGGAAGGTCCTTGTGCTGCCAAATGGCGGTCACCGCATCACCGTTCAGGAGCCGTTGTGTGGGAGCAGGGCCGTCCAACACCAGACCATGCTTCAGATCGTAGGTGATGGATACGCGTTGATCCCGGATCGGAAGCGCACCGTGGAAAAAGACCCTCCAACTGGGAAGCCTGGACCAATTGTCCATCCACTCGAATGCTCTCCAACCTTGCGTAGCCTCCCAATTGTTGTCGTACGGGACCATGTACTTCCAATGCACTTCCACTACATCACCAGGTGCGATGGACTGGAGATCGAGCACGTAGGCCCACGCGGTCTCCATACCTCGGATGGTCCGCACATGATCCCTTGCGATGGTGGAGAATACACCAACTTCGCCCCAAGTGCCATCCGGCCTTATGATGCGTGCCCCGAACTCATCCAATCGCACGTTGAACCAGAGCGGACAAGGTTCCTCGTCGCGATCCTCCCACGGTGTGTGACGCCTATCGTACGCTGGGTCAAGGCTCTCCGGAAGCGTGTAGTGCGCGTGCGCCAGGATATCCTCAAGGCTCCCTAAGCGGATCACCTGTCTCCTTTCGAAGAACAAGGCCATGAACCGCGGCTTATTGTTCCTGATCCGGATCGACAGGTCATCAGAAAGGACCTCGGAGCCCTTCGATGGGCCGTTCCATGAGGGGTCCCATACGGCGGCACCACCCCATTCATGATCACGTGCGATGGCGCTCGCATCCTGTCCGCTGGATGCGGCAACAGGGCACAGGGCCACAAGGAGGAACAGGACGCGTACTACTTCTTGCGGAAGAAGAGTCGGATGGGTACGCCGGTGAAGCGCCAATGTTCGCGCAAGCGATTCTCCAGGAATCGCTCGTAACTGGGCTTGATGTATTGCGGGAGGTTGCAATAGAACACGAAGGTTGGCACGTAGGTCGGCAACTGAGTGATGAATTTAATGCTCACCTGCTTGGCCTTGTACATGGGAGGTGGCTGTCGTTCGATGATCGGCAACAACACATCGTTCAGTTTCCGCGTGGGGATCTTACGCTGCCGGTCCTCATGCACCTGCATGCCAAGTTCGACCGCCTTCAGGATGCGCTGCTTCTCAAGCACGGAAATGAAGAGCACTGGCACATCAGTGAAGGGTTCCATCCGTTGCTTCACATCGGCCTCGAAGGCCTTCATGGTGTTGGTCTCCTTCTCGATCAGGTCCCATTTGTTCACCAGCACCACCAGACCTTTGCCGTTCTTCTGGATGATCGAGAGGATGTGCAGGTCCTGTTGCTGCACACCGTCCTGTGCATCGATCATGAGGAGGCACACATCGCTTTCCTCGATCGCACGGATGGACCGGATCACGCTGTAGAACTCGATATCCTCATCCACCTTGGCCTTTTTACGGATACCTGCGGTGTCCAGCAGCATGACATCATGCCCGAAGACGTTCCACCTCGTATTTATGGGGTCCCTTGTGGTACCCGCCACCGAGGTCACGATGTTCTGTTCACGCCCCAACAGGGCATTCACCAAGGATGATTTGCCCACGTTAGGCCTCCCGACGATCGCGAATTTCGGAATGTCCGGTTCTTCCTCCGCGGTCGGCTTGGTGAAGCTCTTCACCAACTCGTCCAGCAATTCCCCGGTCCCCGCTCCGCTTTGCGCCGCTATGCAGTACACCTCGCCCAGCCCAAGTCCGTAGAATTCGGCGGCCGCGTATTGCCGGGCATGTTCATCCACCTTATTGGCGGCCACGATCACGGGTTTCTTCGCCTTGCGAAGCATCTTGGCCACCGTCTCATCCATACCCGTCAATCCATGGTGCACATCCACCAGGAAGAGGATGGAATCCGCTTCGTCGATCGCAAGGGCCACCTGTTTCCGGATCTCCCCTTCGAACACGTCCTCGCTCCCGCTGATGTAGCCACCCGTGTCGATCACACTGAAGACCACTCCGTTCCACTCGGCCTTGCCATAATGCCTATCCCGTGTGGTCCCGGCCACGTTATCGGTAATGGCCTCTTTGCGCTCGATGAGCCGGTTGAAGAGCGTGCTCTTACCCACGTTCGGACGACCTACGATCGCTACGATGTTTCCCATGCTATGAACGCCGATACCTCAGCGTTGGCGTTATCAATATCCGTATTTCTTCAGCTTCGCATCGTTCTCCCGCCAGTCCGGGTCCACCTTCACCTTCAGGTCGAGAAAGACCTTCTTATCAATGTACTTCGAGATGGAGATCCGTGAATAAGTGCCCAAGCGACGCAAAGCGTCACCACCCTTGCCTATGATGATGCCCTTCTGGCTCTCGCGCATCACGATCACATCCGCCTGGATCCGAACGATGTCCGGCGCCTCCTCATAACTGTTCACCACCACCTGTGTGCTGTAGGGGATCTCCTGCTTGTAGATGGCCAAGACCTTCTCCCGGATGAGCTCGCTGACGAAGAATCGCATGTTGCGATCACTGAGCTCGTCCTTCGGAAAGTATGCCGGGTGTTCTGGCAGGTTCTCGATCAGATAGTCGCGCAACTCGGCCACGTTCAACCCATGCAAGGCGGAAACCGGAACCACCTTCGCTTGAGGGAACTCGGCCTGCCAAAGTTCCAGTGCCGGGAGGATCTCCTCTTCCTTCGCCGTATCGATCTTGTTCACCAACAATACCGTGGGTCCCTTGTACTTGTGTGCTCGCGCCAGCATGTGCTCGGAGCGCTCCGGTCGCTGACCCACCTCAACCATTACCACGAGCATATCGGCATCGATAAGGGCCTCTTCCACGGCGCCCATCATGCGTTGCTGCATGGGGTATTGCGGGTCCAGGATACCCGGTGTATCACTGAGCACCAATTGGTGGTCCGGACCGTTCAGGATACCCAGGATCCTGTGCCTTGTTGTTTGTGCCTTCGGATTGACAATGACGAGTTCCTCCCCCAACAAAGCGTTGAGCAAGGTGCTCTTCCCGGTGTTCGGTTCACCGATGATATTGACGTATCCGGCCTTGTGGGACATCAGATGACTTGAAAATAGCGAACCCGGCTTTCGCCGGGTTCGCTTGTAGCGGGGGTAGGACTCGAACCTA
>JAGQVV010000206.1 GCA_020437805.1 Flavobacteriales bacterium | reverse complement strand
GCCACCACGATCGCGTTCGATGGCGCCATTCGATTCGGAGGGATCCCTGTAGCTGCAGGCACGTACACGCTGTGGACCATCCCCGAAGCGGACCGCTGGACGGTGATCCTGAACGACAAGATGTACTCCTGGGGCGTTACATACGGAGGCGAAGCCCAGCGCGACCCAGCCGCGGACGTGGCGAAGGTGGAGGTCCCCGTGGAACGTGGCCCGCTCTTTGAGCAATTCACCATCAGCGTGGAGCGCGAACCGGAGACGGCCCTGCAGCTTGCATGGGACGAGGTGCGGGTGCGGGTGCCGATAGAGCAGTGAGGACTGTTCGTGGTCGGTAGCGGGAACGCGAATACCTTCGCAGCATGCAATTCACCGCTGAGCAGATCGCAGACCTCTTGGAAGGAGATGTGGATGGCGACCCGCAGGTGCTGGTGAGCGACCTGGCCAAGATCGAGGAAGCACGCAGCGGCACGCTCACCTTTCTCTCGAATGCCCGCTACACCGAGTACATCTACACCACGAAGGCCACCATCGCCATCGTGAACCGGGACTTCGCGCCCGGCCGTGCATTGCCCAAGACCTTGACCTTGATCCGCGTGGCGGATGCCCGCATGGCCTTTACGCAGTTGCTTGAACGCAACCACGAGCTGCAATACGAGAAGAAGGGCTACGAACAACCCAGTTATGTGAGTCCGAAGGCAAAGGCCGGCAAGGACGTATACATCGGTGCGTTCTGCTACATCGGTGAGGGTGTGGAACTCGGCGATGGGGTGAAGATCTTCCCCAACAGCTACATTGGCGACAACTGCAAAGTGGGTGCTGGAACGCGCATCCATGCTGGGGTGAAGCTCTACCACAATTGCGTGGTCGGTGAGCGTTGTGTGATCCACAGCGGAGCGGTGATCGGGGCCGATGGCTTCGGCTTCGTGCCACGGGCCGACGGCACCTATGAGAAGATGCCCCAAGTGGGCAACGTGATCCTGGAGGACGAGGTTGAGATCGGCGCCAACACCACCGTGGACCGGGCCACGATCGGCCATACGATCATCCGCAAAGGCACCAAGCTGGACAATTTGGTGCAGGTGGGCCACAATGCCGAGCTGGGCCGTGACATCGTGGTGGTATCGCAGGCCGGAATAGCCGGAAGCACCAGGATCGGCGACAACAGCCAGATCGGTGGGCAAGTTGGGATCTCCGGCCATTTGACATTGGGCAAGGGCGTGCGTATAGCGGCCCAAAGCGGCATAGCGAGCAACCTGCCCGACGGCGAGACCGTGCAAGGCTCGCCAGCCTTCAAGAAGATCCAGCACGACCGGAGCTTCGTGGTGTTCCGCAAACTTCCCGCACTGCAACAGCGGATCGATGCTTTGGAGAAGGAGCTTGCGACCTTGAAGGCACGGCTCGGGGCGGAAAGCTGAGCTAACGGAGGGGAGTTCTACCTTCGCCGGGCCGGGTCCGCGTTGGCTATCCCATACTCCAGCGGGCCGTACCGCATGAACGACTTCCAGCACACCTTGAAAGGCAGCGCCACGTTGAAAGGCGTTGGCTTGCACACCGGCGAACCCGTCACCCTCACTTTGCGCCCAGCACCTGTGGGCCATGGCTACAAGTTCCAGCGCACCGATCTCGAAGGGGAGCCCATCATTGATGCCGACGCCGACCTGGTGGTGAGCACGGCCCGTGGAACCACCTTGGGCAAGGGCGATGTGACCGTGAACACCACGGAACACGTCCTCTCCGCGCTTTACGCGTTGGGGGTGGACAACTGCCTCTTGCAGATCAGCGGCCCCGAGCTACCCATCATGGACGGGAGTGCGCTGCCCTTCGTGGAAGCGATCGAAAGCGTAGGTCTGGAGNNNAGCAGGATGCCCCGCGTAACTGGTTCGTACTGAAGGAGCCGCTTTGGTTCGAGACCGAGGAACGCGGAACCGAGATGCTCGGCGTTCCAGCCCCCGGTGGCGAATTCCGCCTGACGGTGATGGTGGATTACAACAGTCCGGTGTTGGGCACGCAGCACGCCAGCATGTACCGTGCAGAGGAGTTCAAGACCGAGATCGCACCTTGCCGCACATTCGTGTTCCTGCGCGAACTGGAGG
>JAGQVV010000205.1 GCA_020437805.1 Flavobacteriales bacterium | reverse complement strand
GCCTTCGAACGCGATGTGCGAATTGCGTGGGACCTCACCGAGGATGCCGGTCACCTGTACATCCAGCACGCCGTCCCATTTCATCAGCTGTCCCATGGGGTCGGCATCGCCGAAGTATTTCTTCGCCAGGGCTTCGCTCAATACGATACTGCCCGGCCGTGCAAGCGCGGTCTTCGGATCGCCGACCTTGAGCGGATAGCCGAAGAGCTCGAACACGGTGCTGTCCACGAGATAGAGGCCCGATTCGGTGAAGAGCTTGTTGGTACTGAGACTGTCGCCAACCTTCAAGGAATGTTGCGGGTCCTGGAAATCGAACCAACGGCAGTATAGGTCGATCAACTCCGGATGATCGGCGTACAGCGTGGGCCCCAACCCGAAGACCATGCTGCTGCTGTGCTCGCCTTGGCCTTCCATCTCGATCTCACCGACCACCCTGTACACGCGATCGGCATGCGGTACGAATCGATCGTAGCTCCGCTCATGGTACACGTACATGCCAATGAGCACGAAGCAGGCGATCCCCGTGGCCAAACCCAGCAGGTTGATCAATGTATAGAGCTTGCTTCGCGTGAGGTTGCGCAGCGTGGAGAGGAGGATGTTCTTCAACATGATGCTCAGCTCGGCAGAGGATTCATTCGTATCGCAAAGCCTTTACCGGATCCGCGATGGCCGCACGGTACGCTTGCACGGATACCGTGAGCACCGTGACCAAGAGCGTGATCAGCAAGGCGAACACGTACAACAAGGGGGAGATCTCCGTGTGGTAGGCGAAGGTCTCCAACCAACGGCCGATCGCGTGGACCGCCAATGGAAATGCCGCCAACAAGGCGACACCGAGCAGGATCACGAATTCCCGGTTCATCCGCATCACGATGTCGGTGACCGGTGCGCCCATCACCTTGCGTATGCCGATCTCGCGCGTGCGCTGCTTCACCGTGAAGTAGGCCAAGCCGTACAGCCCCATGATGGTGAGCAGTATCGTGAGCACCGCGAAGGCCGCGAACACGCGGTAGAGTTTGTCCTCGGCCTGATAGAGTTGTGCAATGCCGTCCGTGAGGAAGGTGGCGTCCCAATCGTCGTTCGGGAACAACTTCTTCCATTCGTCCTGGAGCGTGGCGAGCTGTGCGCCGACATCGCCCGGTGCCATGCGTAGCACGAGGTTGCGCGCGCCGTAGCGCTCACTGCTCTGGAACATCACCATTGGTTCTATGGGTGTATGGAGGCTGGTGTAGTGGAAGTCCTTCACCACACCGATCACGGTCAAGGCCTGCTCGGGCTGCGGTGGATCGGCCTCCTCATCGCCACCCACATAGATGTGCTCCGCTAACGGGTCCGTCCACCCGAATGCCTGTACAGCGCTCTCATTCACGATCACCGCGTTGTTGGCATCGCTCGGGATCGTGGGATCGAAGTAGCGACCCTTTGCCAATTCCACACCGAGAAGCGCTGGGAAGTCGGCATCGGTGCTCATGGTCGGCATGGGTCTATCAATGCGTCCTTCGGGCGTATTCGCCTCCAGCACCCAACGTCCACCGCTCTGGCCCGGTAGGCTCTGTGTATATGATGCGCCGGTGACGAAACTTTGGCGCATCAGTTCCGTTTTCACCGTTCGCAAAGCATCCCATGCAAGAGTGTCGCCCTGATCGGGCAAGGGCATCGCGATGCTCAGGAGACCCTCCTTGCGGAAACCCATGTCCGTGGTGCGCAGCCAATGCAGTTGCGCGAACACCGCGAGCGTTCCCGCCACCATGAACAACGCGATGGCGAATTGCGCGCCCATCAACACCTTGCGTACGCGCTGCTTGCCTGCGCCGCTCGCCACACCCTCCTTCAATAGCAACTGCGGTGCGAAGCGCGAGAGGAAGAAGGCCGGATAGCTGCCCGCCACCACACCGATCAGCAGCACGATCAACAGCACCACGGCAAGGAAGGAACCGCGCAAGAGATAGCCCATGCCGATCTCCTTCTCCGTGATCGTATTGAACGCGGGTAACAGCAACCACAACAGCGCCAATGCCACCGCTATCCCTATGCACGCGATCAGCACGCTGCCCCCGATGAACTGCGCCACGAGCTGCCCACGTTGCGCGCCGCTCACTTTGCGCAGCGCTACTTCCTTGGCACGCCGCGTGGCATCGGCCGTGCTCATGTTGATGTAGTTGATACACGCGATGGCGAGGATGAGCACCGCTACAATGGCGAAGAGCCACACGTAGGCCTTGTTGCCCTTCTTCGGTGTGTCGTAGATCAGGTCGTTGTTGAAGTGGACATCGCGCAGCGGCTCCAAGTTGAAACGGATCTTGCCGCGGAAATCACTCCCACCCCACTGCGGCACGATGTACTTCGTAACGAAGGCGTCCATCTTCCCTTGGAAATCGTTTTCGTCCACACCCGGCGCCAGCACCACGTAATTGAAGCAACTGTTGTTGCCCCAACTCTGCGAAAGTTGCTCCCGTGCCTGGGGCGGCATGCCGAGACGGCTCATGAAGACACCCATCGGAATATGCGTGTTCTCCGCCTTCTCGTCGATCACGCCGGCCACCTTCAAGGTGCGACCGTTGCGCGATACCAGCTTTCCCATGGGATCGTCCGCGCCGAACATCCGGGTGGACATTTCCTGTGTGATGACGATGTTGTCCGGTTCGTCCAACGCACTCGGACCACCATGCGTGAAGGTGAAGTCGAACACGCGGAAGGTGCTGGTATCAGCGTTGTGACCATCCTCCGCCACATAAGGCTTGCCTTCGTATTCCAAGGTCGTTCGACCCAGTTGCAGGAGCGATACGCCCTGTTCGATATCCGGATACTCCTGTAGCAGCGCCTCCATGATCGGGAAGGGTGTGATCCCGAAATCATCCTGCGTATCGCCGAAGGTGTAGTGTGCTTGGATGCGGTATATCCGATCCGCCTTGGCGTGGTGCGCATCGAAGCTCAGCTCGTCCTGCACGTAGATGTAGATGAGCATGCAGGCTACGATCCCGATGGCAAGACCAATGATGTTCAACGCCGCGAAGAGCTTATCACGGTCCAAGGTGCGCCAGGCGATCAGGAGGTAGTTGCGGAACATGGTGGTACGATCGGAGTATGGTCGGAGGAGGTTCAGAGCAAGGTCGATGCAGGTACCTGTGCATCCACCACTTTGCCGTCCAGCAGTTTGATCGTGCGGCCCGCGTATCCCGCGTCGCGCATACTATGCGTTACGATGATCACCGTGGTACCGGCCTTGTTCAATTCGGTCAACAGCGCCATCACCTCCTCTCCCATCGCGCTGTCCAGGTTACCTGTGGGTTCGTCGGCGAGGATCAGTTCGGGGTGGTTCACCACTGCACGTGCTATGGCCACCCGTTGTTGTTGCCCACCGCTCAACTGCTGCGGAAAGTGCTTTGCACGGTGCGCGATGTCCATACGGTCCATCGCCTCCTGCGTACGCTTCATGCGCTCGGCCTTAGGGAGTTTGGTGTAGATCAGCGGCAGCTCGATGTTCTCCTGCACCGACAGTTCATCGATCAGGTTGAAACTTTGGAACACGAAGCCGATCGTGTTCTTGCGCAGCTCGGCACGCTTGCGTTCATTGTAGCCGCTCACATCCTCTCCGTTCACGAAGTACCGTCCGCTGCTCGGGGCATCCAACAAGCCGATGATGTTCAACAGTGTGGATTTCCCACAGCCGCTGGGTCCCATGATGGCGACGAACTCACCTGGTTCGATGGCGATGTCCACGTTGTCCAGGGCGGTGGTCTCAATGGTGTCCGTGCGGTAGATCTTCGAGAGTGCGGTGGTCCTCAATAGGCTCATGTTTCGGAGGGGGTTGCTGGCGCCGGTGATCGCCGGTGCTTATTGTTGAATGATGAGTTCGTCGGCGTCATTGA
>JAGQVV010000204.1 GCA_020437805.1 Flavobacteriales bacterium | reverse complement strand
GTCTTGCTTGCATTGGCACGGAGCACATTGGTCTTGTTCAGGTCCACCTTCACGCCGGCGAAGGGCAGCACATCCGTGGAGTTGATGCGCGATACTCGTCGTGGGGAGAGATAGGAGTCGCTTTGCTCGCGGTACACGATGAACTGTTCCCCGTCCTCGACCCGTGCACCGCCCATCAGTTTCACTTTACCGGGGACAACATCGAATTCGGCCGTGAGGTAGGCTGCATTGATGTCCTGTTGGATGTTGTGGTCGGCTTCCGGTCCAGTGACATTGCGGATCGTGAATTGGCCGACGTTGTATGTCGCATTGTTGAGATAGCTGTCCGGCAGGTCCACATCCACACCATAAGGGTTGGCAGCGTTCACACCACCCACATCGTAGGAGAAGATGTCATAGCCGAAGGTGCGCTGCTTGCGCTTCATCTGCGCGCCCGTGCGCACCAGAAGGATCGGCTGGATGCCTTCGCCCGTTTCCTTTTCGAGTATCCTGTAGGTCAATCCGGCCCGCGCACTGGTCTCCTCTTCGTTCAGCGCACTGTACCATCGTTGGTTCTCCAATCGATCGATCGCATTGAATTGATAATCCTCCGTGGAGGCGCCCGGAGGATACAAGTACACCAGCTGACGGCGGTCGGGCTCGCTGGCCTCGGCGGTGCTCATCGATCCGGCCCAGTCGATCTTCAAACGGTCGCTGCGCCCGAAACGGTGCTCTCCGCTCACTTGATTGATCCACATGGTGTTCTGGCGGAAGGTGAAGCGGCGGGCGTACACATTGTCCTGATAGTCGAAGTGTTCGCCGTAGCTCAGGCGCACCTCGTCCGAAGAGATGTTCACCCACGTGCTTGTTGCACCGATCGTGTGGTGGCGACCGAGGTCAAGGGAGACCGCTGCCAATGCCGAGCTCTGGGTGTTGAACTGCCACGCTTCCTGATCATAGTCGATCAGCGCGATGTTCTCGGCGTTGATCACCTTCACCGTTCCCTTGCGGTAGCGGTTCTCGTTGCGGTAGTTGGCCGTGGCCAAGAAGTTCAATTTGGACTCCGCACCGAGCGCGATGGATGAGCCGCCATACAGGCCGAAGTTCAGGTCGGGGGATGCCGTACGGACCGCTGGATTGAAATTGGTGGGGAACTTCAGGCGCTCGCCATTGATCGTGGTGCCTTGGCCCAGTACACCGGCCGGTATGCTTCGGGTTCCGTCATCAAGCCCCCAGAAGTCCTTGCCTCCACCGTTGTATGAGGTGAAGTCCTTGAAGGTGGACCGGGTGTTCATTCCACCGCCCAAGCTCACCTGCAAAATGTTCTCGCCCGTTGCACGCTTCGTTCTTATGTCCACCGCTCCTCCGGAGAAATCACCGTAGAGTTCGGGAGTGAAGCCCTTGGTCACATTGATGCTGCCCACCACGCTCGTGGGGAAGATG
This sequence comes from Flavobacteriales bacterium, assembly GCA_020437805.1. Lineage (GTDB taxonomy): Bacteria > Bacteroidota > Bacteroidia > Flavobacteriales_F > PHOS-HE28 > PHOS-HE28. The sequence continues at coordinate 553 of JAGQVV010000204.1, read as the reverse complement.
TCCAACGGGGCCACTTTCGTATCGGGGTCCGGTGACGGCAATGGTAGTCCGTTCAGGTACGCGGCATTGTACCGATCACCGAGTCCGCGCACTACGATGTAGCGGCCACCCACGGTGCTCAACCCGACCATTTTCTGGACCCCTTCGGCCACGTCGTTGGCCCCTTTCTTCTTCAGTTCCTGCGCTCCGATGTGCTGTACCAGGTCCGTGGATTCCTTACGCTCCATCAACAGAACGGCCTCCCGTTCGCGGTTGACGGTCTGTACCACTTCCACTTCGCCCAGATCGATGCCCTGGCCTTTCAGTTCGAAGTCCAAGAGGGTTGTGGCACCTTCGCTCACCGCAACGGTACGTTCCATCGGTTCGAAGCCCACGAAGCTCACGAGCACGATGTGGGTACCCACGTTCGCATCAAAGCTGAACTTGCCATCGAGGTCGCTACTGGCCCCGGTGGTGGTGCCTTTGATCACCACGTTCACAAAGGGCATGGGTTCCACCTTGCCGTTCTCGTTCGAGGTGATGGTGCCTGCGATCGTGCCTTTCTGGGCGGCGG
>JAGQVV010000203.1 GCA_020437805.1 Flavobacteriales bacterium | reverse complement strand
TTGTGTCTTCCAACACGGATCGGCAACAGCCTTCACCTCGGTTCGCCAACTGCTCACCTCGCCAGCAGGGAACACCGCCAAGGCCCATCCTTAATTCACATGCGCCATTGCCTGTCGCATTCCTTGGAAACTGCTCAAGGATTTCAGCTGATCGAACGGATTGACACCGATGAACCTGTCCTTCAATGGCTCCAGTTGCTGAAGGAGGAAGTTGGCCATCACCTTGAGGTCCGGTCGAGCACGGCCCAGGACATGTACCAAGGCAAGTCCGTCGATCGCACCATAGGGGTGGTTGGCCACGAATACGAGCCCACCTTCCTTCGGAATGTTCGCAAGGTCGGCCTCGGTGACATCGAGTTCCAGGTCCAGGTTCTTGAACACGGCCTCGACGAACTCAAGATCGTGCAGGTCCTCGATCGCACCGTAGAAGCGGTCCAAGCGTTTCAGTCCGCTTACCTCGGTGAGCAACGCGATGCGCGGGTCGCCCGGTCGCATATGGCTGGCCTTGGCCAGATCGGCCGGATGGACAAGCTTCTTCTTCATCTATCAGCCACGCTAATGTACCGCATCGGAACAAGTGGAGGCTTGAAGCGAACACGTTCAGATATCCAGGATACCGACGATCCTTTCGTTCATCAACTCACCTCCGGGATAGGGCCTCGTGTAGTCCAAGTTGATCCAGTGCCTCCCATCCGCATCGGTGTGGTGATAGAGCGGAGCATCACCCACTTCCCGCGTGAACAGGACCTTTCGTATCAGGTATCCCGCTCGCTCGAGACCTGCCTCATCCCCCACAAGCAGTTCCGGATAGACATGCCCTTCGGTCCGAATGAGCCGTACCTCGCCACCGATCGCTTTTATGCAGGCCGCCATCAGCAAGGCGTGGTCGTCACAATCACCCGCCATCAGTTCCAGGCTTTCGGCAGGGGGCGCGAAATACTCGCCACCTTTCACATCCGAAACATACCGCCATCGACCGTTGATCTCCTTGAAGATCGAGAGGCTCTGTACAAAGGTGAACTCACCACTTTCCAACGGTACATCGACGAAATTCGCAGTGGCCATGCGAACGGCTTCGCGGCGAACCGTACCCGTTGGGTCGGTGACGAGGGCCTTGAGCTTCTCCGCATCGTTGAACGGGGCCAACTTGCGCGATGCCATCGGCGTGTTCAGGGAACGCTCGCGCAGGTCGCGCAACAGGTCCGCGTAGTCGCGGTACATGTCCGAGAATCCGTACTGACCCAAGAGACCCGTAATGGTGAGACCCAAAAGTCCTGTGATCAGGACGGCGTATACGACGGTTTGGAACCTGCGCACCAGAACGATGAAGGCCATCAAGAGCCCGGTAAAGGTCAGCAGGTGGTCCACCTTGAGACCATCCCCGAAAGGGATCACCAAGGCCGGTACATATGGATACAGAATGATGAAAAGCGGCAAGGTGAGGAGAAGTGCCACCAGGTAAACGATCACCACATGGGCAAAGCGATCACCCGTACGAACGATCGGGTCTTGCAGTGCCTGTTGCTCCGTCATGGGCCTCTAACGCTGGAACCCCGCTTAAGTTCCGTGTGTACAGGACAACCAGCGTCGACCCATACGGTCGCAAAGATCGTTCCCTTCACCTGCTTCCACAGCGGTTAACAGACTTTAACGAGCCGCATGAAACGTATGGAACCAACGACCAGCGGACTTTTTCCATCGACGAAGCCTTTCCACCTCACTACTGTTGAAATAACCTGATCATCCCGATTTGCATGGCTGCAGGTCCCGGATATTTTTGCCGCCCGATGATGTTCCGTATCCCGCTCATTTCCTTGGCATTGGCGGCCCTGCCGTGGAGCTACACCGCATCGGCCCAGGTGGATGAGATCGGATATGGCGGACCGGAAGGCTTGGACATCTACGAGGAGCTTTCGGAGGAGCCTACAAGCAGTGAAAGCGATGAGCGCATTTGGGACGTGAACGACTCCTTGACCTTCATCCCGGGGTACGACATGTACTGCCACTGGAACACGAATGTTCTTTTCGACCGGATGTCAGCACAGCGCTTGGATCAGGACACCCTGCACCTTCAGTTGGCCCACGCGGAGTGCGACCATGCCATGCCTTGCTCTGGAGCGATGACCTCACCCTACGGCATGCGCCGCGGCCGAATGCACTACGGCGTGGACCTCGACCTGACCACCGGAGACCCCGTGGTCGCGGCCTTTTCGGGCATGGTACGGATCTCGAAGTACAACAAGTCGTTCGGTAACGTCGTGGTGGTGCGCCATTACAATGGTCTTGAGACGCTCTATGCCCACTTGAGCAAACGCCATGTGGAACCCGGCACCTTGATAGAGGCCGGGGACACCTTGGGGCTTGGTGGTAATACCGGTCGTAGCTATGGCAGCCACCTGCATTTCGAGGTCCGCTTCCTCGATCAACCGATCGACCCCACCCTCCTGTTCGACATTGAAAACGGCACGCTGAAAGCCAAGAGCTTCGAACTGCATCGTGCCACGTTCAATTCACTGGCCGCCGCAAAGGCCGCATCCACGGCCAGTGCAGGTTCACGCAAGTACCATATCGTTCGTTCCGGCGACACCCTTTCGGCCATATCGCGCAGGACGGGCGTTCGAGTTCGGGACCTTTGCCGGATCAATGGAATCCGCGAGACGAGCGTGCTGTCCATCGGGCAGCGCATTCGCTACAACTGAGCTGAACTTCCCCTGATCTTCCTACGGCCGATGGCCTCGATCATCTCCTGCACGTGCGCTGGTGAAAGGATCAGGTCCTCGCCGGTCCTGAGCCGCAACAAGAGCAGGTCGCTCTTCGAGATCGGCATCTGATCGATCAGGTTTCGGCCCATTCCCAAGGTGAGGCTTGTAAGTCCTATGTCCACTGTGCAATAGTGCGTGAACCGGTCGATGCGTTCCGCCTTCGTTAAGGCTTCGGTGCCAACGTCGATCCAGTCCCGCAAATAAGCACGGGCACCGGCCCTGTCCACCAAGCTCGCATCGACCACATCCTCCATTTCCACGACCCGGCGTTCTTCATTCCGCACGAGCACGATACGCTCCTCTTCCATCACGTAGTAGCACCGCTTTCGTCGATCACGTACGATCGCCACGATCAGCCCGATAACGCACAGCCCGCTCATGACCTCGAGCAGGAGGAACCTTCCCGTCGACGCACCGACGATGACCCCCGGAAGGACCACGAACGGGACGGCCCATATCATGACCAGGGTGTTGTGCCATAGCCTTAACGTTCTGAAGCGCTTGGTTCCCATGTTCCGTGGGCGGCAAAAATAGTCCGGTTGCTGAGCAAAGACCTGATCCAATGTGCTCTCCGATGTTCCGGCCGGAGGCTTCGCGGACCATCGACACCGGAATGGGAAAGCGGCCCGAATTGGGGCCGCTCCCATTGTACCGAAGGCGGGACTCGAACCCGCACAACCTTACGGTCACACGCCCCTGAAACGTGCGCGTCTACCAATTCCGCCACTTCGGTAAAGAGGACAGGGTCCTGCTCAGGGGCCGCAAATATAGTACAACATCGGATCGCAGATGGACCGAACGAATGCATATGCCAAGCTGCTACCTTGTGACGATGGCACCCTTGGGATTGACCGGTTTCCGTCGCATGGTCGATGGGTCGGACGTGGAAGTGCTGGCGCATGTGCGTTCCGTGCTCGCTCACCATACTGACGTGGAGGTACTGGTAGGATGCGATAGCCAGAACCGATCCCGGCACACGGTGTACACCACAACGGTAGTACTGCGCTTTCGGCGGAATGGAGCCCAAGTGATCTACCGCCAGGAGCGGGCCCCGAAGGTCAATGATCTCTGGACCAGGCTTTGGGGCGAAGTGGAACGCAGCTTGGCGGTCGCGCAGCAGTTGCGCGATCCAGGATCGATCCCGGTCCGCCGGATCGACATGGACCTCAATAGCGATCCCCGCTTCGGGTCGCACAAACTGCATACTGCGGCCGTGGGCTATATAAAGGCGCACGGCTACGAACCTCATACCAAGCCGGACCTCTTGATCGCGAGTTGGGCTGCGGACGTGCTGTGCGGAGGAGCGCTCCGGAAGCACGAAACCCCCACCCCGTTGAACGGGACAGGGGAGTCGTGACTCTTCAGATTGACCTCTGAACTACTTGGACAGGCTTTTCAACGGCATGTCCGGAACCAAGGTTTCACTGGCGTTGAATAAATCTTGAAACCCCGCGCTGGACTTGGCGAAAAAGAGAGAAGCGGCCCCTTGGACCGCTTCTCTCGTGCTCCTCGGAAAGACCGGGGTCAGTTCACATCCGGGAGAAAGCTGTGCTTCTCGCCGTACATCAACATTTGCTGAACGAAGTCGCTCGGGTAGCTCACCTGAACATCCGTTATGTTGCCGTTCCCATCGGTCACCGCCGTCATCTCCGGTTGTATGAAGCCTGAGTAAGGCGCAGTCTTGATCTTCTCCGCACGGGCCAGTACCTGTGCATGCACGGCAGGATCCACCTTCACACCATAGTCCTCCACCAAGGCCTTCCCGGCCGCATAATCACCAGTGCTCTTGATGCGCTGCACTTCCCGGAGCAATTCTCCGAACAGGACCCTAAGCTTCTCGTAGTCCTGGATGTCGTAGTAAATGGCCCCATCGCGCTCGACCTTGGCGATCACGTTGTCCTTCTGCCCGCGCTCGAACACCCATGCACTGACCCACATCCGATTCCGCATGTGAGCCTCTTCCACATCCTTACCGGGCTTCAGACGACGAAGCTGGACCAGTAGTCCGTTGCGGATGTACGAATCGTATTCCGCCTTGCCTACTTCCAAGCTGGGCATCACGCCGAGTTCGATCAACTTCGGATCCATCAAGTAGTACAATGCAACAAGGTCAGCACGCCCTTCCTCCAAGGTGCTAGCATAATTCTTCAAGGTCACGTCCGGACCAGCAACGCCTTTGTTCAATTGGCCGCTTGCATGGCCTACGACCTCATGCAGGGCCGTATGGAGCTTTCCGGCCAACGCACCGTGCTCCTTCGCCCTTGCGATCTCCTCCTCGTCGTGACAGAATACCTCCAAGCTGCTGACGCCGCTGCTCTTGTCGTATGCGTCCGTGATGTTGCCCAGACTTACGCTCTTGCTACCATGCTTGGCCCGGATCCAATCCGCGTTCGGCAGGTTCACCCCGATCGGGGTGCTGGGTGCCGCATCTCCAGCCTCACCGACGGTATTGATGAAGCGATAGGTGATCCCTACCACGTTCTTCTTCTTGTGCTCCGGCAACAGGGGGCTGTTGTCCTCGAACCACTGCGCGTTCTCCATGATCACGCTCATGTTCTTGCTGGCCTCCGGATCGTTCACTTCGACAATGGCCTCGTAGCTGCCTCGCTTCCCCAAGGGGTCGTTATAGACCTCCACGAAACCGAGGATGTAGTCCACTGTGCTCTGGGTATCATTCACCCACGCCACGTTGAAATCATCCCATGTCTTCAGATCGCCGGTACGGTAATAATCGATGAGCAGTTCGAGTGCTTTGCGTTGTTGATCGTTCTCGGCCACGGACACGGCCTTCTCCAACCATTTCACACTCTCTTCCAGTGCACTGCCGTACAAACCACCGACCTTGTATACCTGCTCCAAGAGCTTACCGTCCACGCCCCGGACCAATTTGCTGTTGATCCCGAAGCTCAGCCCTTCCTCCGGGTTCGGGTCCTTCATTGCCGCGTAGAAGGTCTCGACCTCCTTCTCGGTCACATCCGGCGCGTAGAAGTTCACTGCGCTGGAAAGCACCAGGTCCTTGTTCGCATCCAGGCTCACCTTCTTGGCATCAACCGTTGGGTCGAATATGGCCGCTAGGGCTTCAGGGGTGAGGGAAGCTCCACTTTCCTTCAATGCTCCTTCGAACCATGCCCGATCGAATTCCGGAGTGTGTTTATCGTTGCTGTAATGGTGATGGATGCCATTGGCGAAGAAGACCTGCTTGGCATAGACCATGAATCCATCCCAGTCCTTTCCCGAGCGTTCCCCTTTGTAGTTCTTGATCACGCTCTCCAGTGCTCGGCGGATGGTCAGATTATGGCGGTAGTTCTGGTCGTACATGATGTCCCGCCCTGCCAGACCGGCCATGTTCAAGTAGTAGCACAGCTGTTTCTGCTGAAGGCTCAACTGGTCCCAGCCAGGGATCTGATACCGCAGTATGCGGATGTCCGCGAACTGGTCGGTCTCCCATTGGAACGAGTCAGCTACGGCGGTTATGTCGACTACGGTCGTGTCTTCGGCCTCGTCATGACCATTGCACGAAAAAAGGAACGGGATCGCCAGAACGGCAAGAAGGGTTGAGCGCATGATGAATTCGGAATGGACGCGAATATAACCTTCGCGGCGCGAGATGCCGGAACTTGTTCCTAGGCCCTGTCAGCACCGCTACGCGGTTTCTTCACCGGGACCTGCAAGGACATGTTCGCCTTGGCCTCCTCGACCAGCTTCTTCATCCGGTGATAGGCCGTCAATTGACGGTTGTAACGCTTCAGGTCCGCCGGGTCGAGTTGTGCGACGTGCAGCAGATCCATCTTGTCCGCGAGATCGTGCAATTTGACACGGATCGCCAGGCTGTCCTCCATGACCCTGTCGATGTACATTTCGTAGGTCTCACCCTCCACCCGGGAGATATGGCGCAGGGCCTTCACCACACGCGGTGGGAAGCCTTTCGCCTCGATATCAACCACGGTGAGGTCCGACCGCTCGAGCACGTCGTGCAGAGCACCGAGCACTTGTTCCTCGAAATCATGTCCGCGCATCATTACCCGCATGACATGCAGGATGTACGGTTTGCCAAAACGGTCCTTCTGTCCTTTATGCACCTTGGCCGCGAGCCGTATCGCGGTCTCCAGGAGATGATCCATGGTCGTGGTCCTTACTGGGTCAATTCGATGCGGAGGTCCAAGGCCTTCGGGTCCCGGCTGATCTTGCTCCAATCCGTATCCATTTTCACTTGGCGGCTTGAGGGTCGTTCCTCGACCATGCCTTCTCCCAACGCGGTGGTTCCCACCGGCTTGGCGAAGGTGAAGCTGTATTTGTACTTCATGCTCTCGAGGAACCGGGTCGTCTCCATACTGTCGGTACCCTCCTCTTCGGCACCCATACCCTTGCCCATTTGTCGGGCATGATCATTGTTCGTACGTATCAATGTGTTGCCTTCCCAGGTAAAAAAGGTGTGCTGCTCGCCGGTGCTATCCGACAACAACACGTTCAAGGCCTGATTCAAGGCCTTCAGGTCAGCAAAGGAGAAGCTAAGGCGCTGCACGTACTTCTTCTTGTCGTTGACCTTGACCTTCTTGATCCCCGGTATTGCCTTCAAGGCGACCACCTCGTCATTCATGTCCATGGCGCCCATATCCCCCTCGCCAGCGGAGGCCCCGTCATCGCTCGCATCCTCGAAAGCCTCCATCATGTCCCCTATCTCGCTCATATCCACCACGTATTCCAGCGTACCACTTCCATCCTTCTTGAACGTATAGTTCTCTTCGATGGTGATACAGCCGGTGAAGGAAAGCAGCAGCACGAACAGCGACCAGGTACGGGAACGATCGATCTTTTGCATGGGGCGGGCGGCAAGATAGGTAGCACCCAAGGATCACCGAGGTGGATATATCGTCCGGAAATGAACAGCCCCGCTTCGTTCTTCGAAGCAGGGCCGCCCGTCCAATGTCGATAAGGGTCAACGCACCAGAGGAACACGCATCGTGCGCTGGTACTGGTCATTGGTGACACGCAAGAACCAGATGCCCGTGGTAAGCTGTGCTGTCGGAATGCTCACTCGCGCAGGGCTACCCGTGGCTTGTCGGGTGATGTGCAAGCGTCCGGTTGCATCCATCACCTCGATGGTGACCGGTTTGCCGTTGTCGAAGCCGTGCTCCACAACAAAGCGGTCGTTCGCGTACCACGCATTCAGCGCTACGGCCGCCGTTACCGTGGCGATGCTCGTACTGGTCTCCACAACGACCACATCGGTCCATGTATCGGTGCAGGTACCGTCGCTGACGGTCAGGCTGACGGTGTACGTACCCGGTTCGGACCAGGCGTGGGTCGGCTCGGCCACTTCACTGGTGTTGCCATCACCGAAATCCCAGGAGTACATGTCAGCGTCCTGCGTATCGTTGGTGAACTCGAGTTCAACGTTGACCAGAACCGTGTTGCCGGATACACTGGCGATGGCCGTTGGGCCGGTTCCGGCTTCGATCGTATGACCCGTGCTTTCCAGCATGCAACCGTTCGCGTCGGTCACCACCACATCATAGGTACCGGCGACCGCGCTGAGGTCCTCATCCGTGCTGCCGTTGCTCCAGAGGAAGGTGTATGGCATGGTACCACCGAGAATGGTGACATCCACCAGCCCTTCGGTGTTTGCGCATGTGGCCGCGGATACGTTGCCCAAGGCCTCCAGTTCAGCAGGCTCTTCAATACGGAACGAGGTGTTCAACGCCCCGCAACCAGCGGTACTGCTCACTTCCACACCATAGGCTCCTGCAGGAAGCGCAGTGATGCTCGCCACCCCGTCCTCGATCGTTTGTTCCAGGATGATGGTGCCCGCCTCGTTCGTCCACGTGATGTCCATCGGTCCTATACCGGTGTGGACCACCGAGGCGCTACCGTTGGTGACCCCGTTGCAAGTGGCAGGTTCAGCGTAGAATGCCACTGGTGCACTGGCGATCAGGCGCAAGCGAGGCACGGTATTGTCCGCATCGGCGTTCACATCGAAGCTGTACGTGGCACCTTCGACCAACATGGTGGAGCTACCGGTCAGCAGATCCTCAAGGACCAAGCAGCTGAGGCCAATATTCTCCATTGAACCGGCCGTTACCGTGTAGGTCCCGCTGATGGTCACGTCCACCATGACGGGAATGGCGATGTCCGTATCGTACTCCCCATGGGCGTTGATGGCGAAGAGGTCGCCGTCACTGCTACGGGTTGCAATATGTGGCGCGCCGGGATGGGAGAAGATCACTTTCGGCACATCCTCGTTGTCCGTTGCTGGAGTCCCCGCCCCGAAATGAACGAGTGTCTCATCGCTGAATTGGTTGATGGCGCTGCTGATCCTCAAGCGCACCCCGGTGAAGAGGCTCTGTTGATCGCCGCCGAAGAAACCACCATCGTTGCCGACCACTTTGTCGGCCTCCTCCACCTCGGCCACCGGAGCTGCTGCATTCGCTTTCAGGTAGAAGGCTTGGCTGCTTTGGATCGTATCCGTCGCGTTGTTCGTACCGACCCCCAAACTGATATCCCAGACCCCCGTGTTGCCGGTGGCCGGGTCGAAATAGGTCACATAATCATCCACATTCGTTCGGGTGATGTTGCTGAAGAGGATCGGGCTCGGCACCGGGTTGCTCACCAGGTTCCAGCCATCGATGGTCGGGTTGCTCGTATCGGTGTGGTCCATAGGCAAGCTGATGGCCGCGCTTGCGATGTGGGGTGCTCCGGTGACATCCACGGTGAACGCGGCGGTCGTGTTCAAGCCATCACCGCACCATGCGGCGAAGCCCTGTCCTTGGGTGAGTGCTTGTGCCGTGCTCGAGACACCAACAAGTCCGCTATCGATATCGGCGAAGGTGTTCGTTTCGTCGTACCAGCGGATGCTGGGCCAAAGGATGCCGCTACCCACCGGGTTATCGAAGCCCGGGGCGTTCGATCCGGGGAAGCCGGCCGTGATGTAATCGTCGTTCCACTCTTCGATGGTCTGTCCGGCAACAGGGCTGCCCATCAAGCGCCAGTTGGTGGCACCTGCTGGTATGTAACGCTGCACGGTCATATTACCGGTGTAGCTCGCGCCACTTCCCACAGGGCCCAAGCGACCCGTGCCCGTGGCGGTGCTACTGAGGGTCACGGCTCCCAAGCTGGTATCGAACTCACCATCCATCAGGGCCAGGGTTCCGCGTATGGAGATCGTGGCATCGCTGAGCACGTCGTTCGGCGCATCCAGGGTCAGGTCGTACAGGTCCAGGGCGGCTGCGCTCTCCAAGGTGATCAGGCTGGTGCCGTTCAACAGCACCTCACTGTCGTCCGCAGCGGTCATGGAACCAGCGATGCCGAATGCATCACCACTCACGGTGAGGGTGTTCGCATCCAAGGCCAGTGTACCACCTGCGTCGACGGTCAGATCCTCCACTCGTGTGTCCGCATTCAACGTAACCGTGTGACCGCTTTGCACCACAGCGCTCTTGAAACGGTCGAACGTGACGGTCGTACCGGTCCCTACAGGGTTGAGCGACCAGATGGCGTCGCCCACATTGCCCGTGTTGCGGCTGTAGTAGATGGTGTTGCAGCGATCGCCGGTCACTTGGATGTCATCCAAGTTCCAAGTCTCATTCGCGCTGTTGTTCAACGCATCCACGCTCAATGCGATGGTCTGCGTTCCGTCGGGGATCGAGATGGAGATGAACGAGTAACCATCGGTCGTACGCCCTCCTCCTCCAGCAGGTTGAAAGGTAAGATCGGTGCCTGCCGTGGTGGAAGCTACACCGGTCCCGGTGGAATAGCCCCACTGAGCGTTGGAATTGCCTAGGATCAGGATATCGCCGTTGGCCGGGAACCCTGCACCGTCGAGATCCACGAAGAATTCCATTTCATCCCCCGTATCGGCTCCGTTGCCAGAGGTTCCCGCCGTTGATGAAAGGCGAGCGGTGAGAACAATGTTGTTGTAACCACTGACGTCGACGGTGGCAAGATCCAAGGTGGCAGACCCATTGTTCACCTGCCAAGAGGCACTTGAGCTAAGCACACGTTCGTTGCTCGGGAAATCGGAAGCTCCAGCATCCGTGCTGATGTTCCCGCTCCCCGATAGGATCGCCCACGTATCGCTTCCCAGTCCATCGAAGGCCTGACGCGCGATCACCTCACCCAAGGTGCCTTCGTTGTCCGTGATGGTCAGCTCATGCTGGTCCGCGGCACCGATGAAGGGTGTCCCTTGGCCGCCAGCGATATTCTGGAGCTGGAAGTCCAACACTTCGGTCCCGTCGCACAATCCATTGTCGGTCACCGTGATCGTCACGCTCTGGTCCGAGCCGTCATTCGCAGGAAAGGTCAAGGTCTGTGTGGTGTAGTTGTTGATCCGGGTGGCATCGCCACTGAGCAATACCAAGTCGACGGTTGTGGCCACGCTTGTGGAGAAGTCCGTGATCGCACCCGTGATCGTCACGGTACCTACGCCCTCGCTGACGGTGTTGCTGATCGCGGTGAGCTGGACGCTGGTGCAGACGTCATCATCCGTTACGGTCAGGACATGTGCGCTGTTGGTGCCGATCACCGGAGTCCCCTGGCCGCCAGTGATTCCAGTAATGGTGAAGGTGACATCCTCATCCCCATCACAGAGTCCGTTGTTACTGAGGTTCACCACGCAATTCTGGTTGCTACCGTTGTTGGCCGGGAAGACCACCGGCGAGGTGAAGGAGGACACGCGACCTGTGGCTCCTGTGGCCGAGATGGTCACGTTCGTGGCCGTCGTTGTGCTGAAGTTGGTGATCGCGAGGGCAAGGTTGCTGGAGCCCGAGTTCTCCGCTGCTGAACTGCTGGTGCTGACGAACTCGACCACAGTATTCCCTGCGAGGGGTGTCACACTCCCATTCAAAGTGAAATCGTCCAAGCGGAACGTACCAGTAGTTGTGGCGCCTGAAAGGCTCAGGATAACCGTGATCGTACCCGTTTGACCATTCACAGGGTTGGATACAGCGGTGGTCCCCAACGCGGCCCCAGTGGTTGGCACTGTGCCAGAACCAACCGCGATACCATTGATGGTCATGGACCAGTTCTGGGCGCCCGTGCTGGATCGCCTCCGCCAGAAATCAAAGGAGGTCACACTCAACTCGTACCCTGATGCCACATCGAAAGTCAACGTTATCGCGGGGGTTCCTCCACTATTGCTCAGCGATATCGCCTGACCGGAGGACCCGGCAAAGCTTGTCCATGCACTCGTGCTGTTCACCCAAGATGAATTCGACAGGTTGGCATCGAAGGTTCCCGGGGCCACTGTGTATGGGTGAGCAGATATCGTCGTGGTACCGAAGTCATGCAGGTAGATCTGCGCTTGCAAGGCTCCATTTGCAAACAGGAGCCCAATGAGCAAGGCAACACATTCACTCATGCGAAAACGAAGCGTAAAGGGCTTCTTCATGGAAGGGGATTTTGTGCTCGGGCAGGGAGCCACCGGAGCGTATTGTCGTTAGGGGGCGACAAAATACGGCTAATCCCCTTATGAACACGCGCCTGTTCACATCGCTCGAACAAGCGTATCCGATCCCACTAACGCACTACGGGCACCACGGCCGTCCAGCCCTGGGTTTCGGTGGAAATATGCAACACCCACGTACCGGTCGAGAGACCGGAGGCATCCAGACCGAAGCGCGTAGCACTGCCACCGATCCGCTGCTCGCTGAACAGGCGGCCGTTCGCTCCCAGGATCCGAACCAGCAGTGGACCAGGCGGCGTCGATCCAAGGTCCACGTTGATCCGCTCGTTGCTGAACCAAGCCTTGAAAC
>JAGQVV010000202.1:9799-11372 GCA_020437805.1 Flavobacteriales bacterium | reverse complement strand
GGTCGCCCAGATCAATTGCTTATTGCTGGCATCGAACTTCATTACCACTGCATTGCAGTCGCCTGGAGGAGCGTCAACGAATGGCTCATAGAAGTTATTTCCCGGATCAACCGGGAAGTCAAGCGACCACGAGTATCCGCAGGTGTAAGGGTCTCCATTCTCGTCTACTTCAACGGATTTCAACTCATCCCCGAAACTTCCGCCCACGTAAGTGCTCCATCCCATGTTGCGCGGGTCGCCGCCGCCTAACGCGGGCATCGGCGGGTAGCCGATCTGGAGCAGGAGCGGTTTGGTGACATCATAATAGTCGAAGTTGAATTTCACGACCACGGATCCACTTTCATGAAAGTACGATGCGGTCCAGTTCACGGGCAGTACCGTTCCGATGGAATCGACCTGATAGGCGACCGCTTCCTCGAATTCGATCCATTTGTCCTCCAAGTAGATCTTCAGGTGACCTTGCCAGTCCACCTTCATACTGTCCTGCCCATTGAAAGAGAGCCGCACATCATCAGGGTCTCCACCGGGATCGATGGCGAAGGACATCCGAGGGCCACTGGTTCCGTGATGGAAGTGCAGGTCGATATCCGGCCAAATGTCTTCATAGTACACCCTATGGAAACCGGCGACAGATTCCGCCGTTACCGAGCCCAAGTAATAGTTGTTCTTACCATTCACTTCTCCATACGATTGTGGGTCCCGGTCCGCCCCAGTGGGGAACGATAGGTCGATCCGGTACAACGAGTCGTTCAGTACGCTATCCATGTGCAGTGCGGCCCATGTAAAGGAGATCAAACTCTTGTTCTGAAGGTAAATGCCCAAGGGGGAAACTTCCGCATAGTAATGGATGGAAGGTACCGGATCTCCATCGGTATCCTTGATCTGCCCTGAGTTCTTTCGGTAACACGTTGGGCCAAGGTCACCATCCGTATAGCGATCGGGCGGTGGCTGGAATTGCGCCCAACTACATGGCGAGCCGACCAACAAGAGCATAGCGCCAAGCGCTAATGCGTTCTGCGTTCTGCGTTCTGCGTTCTGCGTTCTGCATGGGAGTGTGGTTTGGGCTGATGAAGCTATGGCCACTTTCACGCATTCGGTGCGCCTGTTCACAACTATTATTCACGCGGGTTCTATCTGGCTGACGATCCTCCGGGTGGCATTCGCAGTGCTCACCGCTTCTTCACCTCCAGGCCTGCATCGTGCAGCATCCGCTCAAAGGATGCCCATAGGCCTTCCGCCGCCCGGTCCCAGGTGTAGCGCTGCGAACGTTTCAAGCCAGCAGTGCTCAGCTGTTCCCTGCGCACCGGGTCGGACCAGATGTCGCGAAGGGCACGGGCGATGTCGCTCACATTGAACGGGTCGCAGTAGTGCGCTGCGTCACCGGCCACCTCCGGGAGGCTCGTGGCTTCGGCGGCGACCACCGGCGTGCCGCAACGCATGGCCTCGGCCACGGGGATCCCGAAGCCTTCGAAATAACTGACGAAGGCCAAGGCCATGGCGCCACCCAAGGCGAGGGTCAACCGTTCCCGCTCCAGCCTGCCGGTGAAGATCACCCGGTCCTTGTGCTGCATGT
>JAGQVV010000202.1:0-9595 GCA_020437805.1 Flavobacteriales bacterium | reverse complement strand
TCTTCATCAAGCGGCGCAAAGGCATCGCCAACACCATTGTATACCACGTCGATCCGTCCTTCCGGAACGCCGTAGCGCGTGGCGATGTCATGCCGGGAGAATTCGCTCACGGTGGCCAAGCGCGTGGCGTGGCGCGCGAATCGTGGGAAGTAGCTGCGATAGAATGCGCTATAGGCACGTGGCAGGTCCTCTGGATAGTGCTCGAAGTTGAGGTCGTGCATCACGGCCAGGGTGGGCACGTTGCTGTGCAGGGCGAGGTAGCCGTCGGGTGTGATGAAGGCATCGGCTTTCAAGCGCCGCAATCGGCCGGGCAGCAACCGATCGAACCACAGCCGGTAGAGCAAAGGGTGCCTGGTGGGTGGGTACAGCACGACGCCTTCCACATTGTCCGCATAGATGAACTCGGGGTCGAAAGCGCGATCGAAGAGGAAAAGGAAGTGGTGCTCCGGATGCGCCTTCACGATACGCGAGAACGTTTCATGGGTGAACCACCCGATGCCCTCCAGTTTGTTGGGCAGCAAGAGGCGGGTGTTCACGGCGATGCGCATGACCACAAAAGTGCGGCTTCGCGATGGAAGGTTCCGCACCTTCGGGATCCATGAAGCGGGGTGTCCTTCAATTGAACCACACGGCGTAGCCTCTGCTACGCAGTTCCAGCGCCAGGCCGCGTTCCACTTCCAATGCTTCCTCGCGACTCAGGGGGCCGATGTTCTGGTACAGACTGGGGCGCAGATAGCGTCCGTATTTCCTTACGATCGCCGCGGAGAGATCGTGGCCTTTGGCATTGCGGTAGCCGGTCTTGTGTTGCTGGAAGCGCTCCTGCGGCGTCTTGCTCGTCATGCCCACGTACAGACATTCCAGCACCCCGTTGAACTGCGGGTTCGCCGCGCGGAACCTCGCGTTCTCGGTGAACACCTTGCGGGCGAGCTCGATCACATACACCGTGTACACCGTAGGCATGCCGCAAAGTTCGGTGTATCGATCACCAAACCTGCAGCAGGGGACGTTCCAATTCTTCGGTAATGATGGCGTCGAGGTCCTCTTGCTTCACTCCGACCACCTCCAAGGCGGGCCATAGCTCCGGTCCGGCCGACATCGCACGGAACAAGGCGTCCTTGCCATCCTTCCTCAGGATATGCTCGCACAGCACCGCCCCCAGTGCATAGGTCATGTTGGTGTGTTCCTGGATGTATTTCTGGGCATATGGGTCGAGGTGTTCGTTGAGGTCCGTAGGCCGCGCGGCCAAATGTTCCTTCAATACCTTGCGATGCCAGCTGTATGGCAACTCGCCGCTGCCGCCGAGCAGAGTGGCCAACCCTTCGGCAAGCAGGTCCGGTTGTGCGCTACCGAATTTCCGATTCTCGAAAAGGTGTACGATCTCGTGTGTGTACAATGCGCTGTTGTTGCCCGCCAGCACGTGCTCGCCATGGTCCACTCGGCCGCCCGTGGCGTGCGCGTACATCAGCGGATGTGCATGGAATCCTTGTGCGCGAAAGAGATCCTGCAGGTCCAAGAAGGCATAGTACGTGATCGGGAATTCCGGGATCCCGAAGTAGGTCGAAAGCCAGTGCACGGTATCGGCTTGTTCCTCGGCTTCGGCTTGAGAGATACGGACCAAGGGCGAAACGATATAGTGGATGGGTCCCACGCTCATGCGCTTCCACTCCCTCGTGTTGTGGTCCAAGGGCACCGATAGACGCATGCCGTTCGCGGTATCACGTGCAAGGAATTCGTACACATAACGCACGTCGTTGGCTGTTCCCGAACCGTCCACAGCCGCCCATTTCACGGTCAGCATGCGGTCGGTGGCCCCCACGGGTAGGCAGCGCATGAGCGTTGGCCAGTACTTCAACCTGCCCTCGGTGTCGAATTCCAAAGCGATCAGGTCAGCGTAAGGGTGCACGTGGGTTTCCATGTCCTCCGGTAACCAGTAGTCGTTGGTGGCCTCGGGGTCCAACTTCTTCTCGAAGAAGCGGCGCAGGCATGCGATGGCCTCGTTGTTCTTCGGATCGTTGGCATCCACGCTGGGCCAGACCCGAAGGTCTTCAGCTGTGAGCCGCGTACGCTCAATGGCGACATGGGTGCTTGACGCTGGTTCCGCCGCAGGTGGCGTGACAG
The DNA here is from genome assembly GCA_020437805.1 of Flavobacteriales bacterium. Lineage (GTDB taxonomy): Bacteria > Bacteroidota > Bacteroidia > Flavobacteriales_F > PHOS-HE28 > PHOS-HE28. The sequence continues at coordinate 7,477 of JAGQVV010000202.1, read as the reverse complement.
TGGTAAGGGTGAATACGACAGCGAGGGGGTGCATGGGCCAAACCTAGGCGGCACCATGTACACTGATCTGTTAGGGAACGTTAAGGAGTGTTGATCGGGGGGCGGGTGCGATCGAACCTTTTACGCGGGTCTTCGGCTTCGTTCCCCCATCTTCACACCCTCGAATGCAGCGCTCCTTCCTCCTGAACCTTGCTCTGCTGCTGGTGCTGAACCTTTTGGTGAAGCCCTTCTATATCCTGGGCATCGATGCCGGGGTGCAGGATGCCGTGGGTAGTGCGGGCTATGGGACCTACGCGGCACTGCTGAGCCTGAGCTTCCTGCTGAACATCGTGTTGGACCTGGGCATGACCAGCCATAATACGAGGCACATCGCGCAGCACACCCAACTGATGGGGAAGACCCTCGGCGGTATGGTCGGGGTGCGTTTCATGCTGGTGGCCATGTACGCGGTGCTGACCTTGGGCACCGGGCTGGTGCTGGGCTACAGCGTTGCGCAACTCGGCATACTGGGCATGCTGGTGGTGAACCAAGCGCTTGTTGCGACGATCCTGTACTTGCGCAGCAACATCGCTGGTGCACAACGCTTCCGACAGGATAGCCTGCTGAGCGTGCTGGACCGTTCGCTTTTGATCGGCCTTGTGGGTTGGTTGCTGTGGGGGCGTACCAGTGGTGAGCCCTTCCGGATCGAATGGTTCGTTTGGGCACAGACCGCTGCCTATGGGACCACGGCCTTGGTGGCCTTGGTCCTGGTGTTGCGCTTATCGGGCCGTGTGGATGTGGGTTGGCGACCGGCTTTCGCATGGTTGGTCGTGCGCCAGAGCTTTCCGTACGCCCTACTGATCCTGCTGATGACATTCTACTATCGTACGGATACGCTCATGCTGGAACGGATGCTCCCCGATGGCCCGGTGCAGGCGGGGATCTACGCACAGGCATTCCGTTTCTTCGAGGCGTTCAACATGTTGGGCTACCTGATGGCGGGTCTGTTGCTGCCCATGTTCAGTAGGATGTTGGGGGAGCGTGCCAAGGGACAGGATAGGCCCGATGAGTTGCGAACGCTGGTGGTTCTTGCCATGCGATTGGTCCTTACGGGCACTATGGCCGTGGCGGTCTTCGGGGTCGCCCATGCGCAGGAGGTCATGGACCTGCGCTATTCCGAACACACGGATCGTTCCGCCCCGGTCTTCGCGCTGCTTATCGGTTGCTTCGTGGCCGTGTGCACCACCTATGTGTTCGGGACCTTGCTTACTGCGGGTGGCGACCTGAGGCAGTTGAATTGGATGGCGGCCGGTGGCGCAGTGCTCAACATCGGCTTGAACCTGTTACTGATACCACGGGCACAGGCCGAAGGGGCTGCATGGGCAAGCCTGATCACGCAGGTGGCCACGGCCATAGCGCAGTTGGGATTGGCCGTGTTGCTCTACAAAGTGGCGCTGCCATGGTCCTTGTGGGCCAAGGCTGTGGCCTATGGTGCTGTTCTCGTGGCCCTCGCTCTCGCTCTGGGTCATACGGCCTTGGACTTGGTCCAACAGTTGATCGTTTTTGGTCTCGGGACGGCCTTTTGTGCGTGGGCCACGGGCATGATCGACCCCAAGGCGATACGAGCGGCACTGGCTCTGAGGCCGGTGGGAAAGGATTGATCCTGGCGTGGGCCGTGCCACGGGCGATCCCGCCCCTGGAACGGCGTTATGGCGAGCATCCGGGGACTGGTGCCGCGTAGCCCCTGAAGGCGTACTTTTGCCGCTCTTTTTCCGGGGAACACGCATGGAGCAAGGCAAACACGAAGAGGGACAGGCTACGTTCGATCTGGTCCTTTTCCTTTGGGCACGCAGACGGCTGATCGGGGGGGTCACCCTGCTCGGCGCGTTGGTCGGGCTTGTGGTGGCGTTCTCCATTACACCATTGTACAAGAGCGAAGTGGTGATGTTCCCGGCTGTGACCAACTCGGTGTCCAAGTCCTTGCTGAATGAGCAGAGCACCGGGCGTGATGATATCCTGGCCCTGGGTGACGAGGAGGACAGCGAGCAATTATTGCAGATGCTCCACTCGGACCGGATCCGCGAGCGTGTCACCGACCGGTTCGACCTGATGACGGTATATGAGATCGACACGGCCCACAAGCATCGGATGACCGAATTGCTGGAGGCCTTCGACGACCACATCACCTTTGAGCGAACCAAGTTCAGCAGCGTTCGTGTGAAAGTGCTGGACCCTGAACCGCTACGCGCTGCGAACATCGCCAACTTCATCGCGGACCAAGTGGATACGGTTTGGACCGAGATGGCGCGAGAGCGGGCCAGCAAGGGATACCGTGTGGTACAGAACAAGGTGTTTGAGCTGGAGGAAAGCATCCGCGTGATGGCCGACAGCATGCGTGTACTTCGCCAACTCGGTGTGCATGACTATCACACACAGACCGAACGCTACAACGAGTATCTCGGTGCGGCGATCGTGAAAGGGGATAGGCGTGCGATCGAGGAGTTCGAGGAGCGTTTCAAAGTGCTCGCATTGTACGGCGGGCCGTATGTGACCTTGCAGGATCGGATGTTCAATGAGATCAAGCGCTTGAGCGTGCTGCGGATGAAACTGGAGCAAGCGCAGGCCGATATGGAGAGCGACCTGCCCCATAAGTTCGTGGTCAACCGCGCCCAACCGAGCGACAAGAAATACATGCCGATCCGTTGGCTGGTGGTGCTGATCAGCATGAGCTCCGCATTCCTGCTTTCCCTGCTCCTGATCGTGGTGCAGGTCAATATCCGTAAGATCCATAACAGCCATGTCCTCTGATCTCACTTTCACACGTTTCGCTGAACTGGTGCAGCAGAAATGGAAGCTCTTCGCCGGGGTCGGCGGTGGGGCGCTCTTGATCTCAGCCGTCTTCAGTGGGCCCGCGTTCATCAAACCGCGCTACATGAGCACGGCCACGGTCTATCCGGTGAACCTGAACAGCTATTCCATCGAAACAAGGACGGACCAGCTGCTGCAATTGCTCCAAAGCAACAGCATCCGCGACAGCCTGATCCTGCAATTCGACCTGGCAACCGTGTACGATGTGGACACCACGAGCGATGGAGGCTATTTCGTGTTGTACAACGAATTCCTGGATCGAGTCGAGATCTCGAAGACACAGTACGAATCGGTGAATATCGAAGTGACCGACGAGGATCCGGTGCGGGCCAGGAACATGGTGAATGCACTGTTGCGCCAGGTGAACCTGCTGGCCCGGCGCTTGCAGCGCGAGAAATCGTACGAGGTACTGAACATCGCCGAGCGTGCATTGGCCCACGAGCGGAGCAAGTTGGATTCCGTTGAATCCCGTTTGGATTCGATGCGCATCAACGAGGGCCTCTTGTCCTACGAGACCCAGACCAAGGAACTGACCAAGGGGTACGTGAAAATGCTGAGCAGCGGGGCCGGTCAGGCACAACGGGAGCAGCTGGCCAAGCGGATCCGCGACCTGGAGGAAAAAGGCGGGGAGTTCCGCAAATTGAGCGAGTTGAGCAACCTGTTCCGTGGGAACTACGACCGTTTGTTGACCCAACACGAGAATGTGGTGAACGATGTGACGAAGGAGTTGACCTACACGAATACCGTGGTATATCCGGAAGTGAGCGACAAGAAGGTCTATCCGATCCGTTGGTTGATCGTGCTGCTATCGGTCTCTTCAGCGCTCTTCCTCTGTTTCGTGTTGGTCGTATTCCGCGATCAACGCATGTAGGCCATGCTGGAGGCGCTGAAGCGGAGCTGGGCCATCCCGCTGATCTGCGGGTTGTTCATCGCGTTGAACGCGGTGCTCATGGCGGACAGCACCTTTTGGCTGAACCTATTACCTGTCGCTCTTCTCATCGGCTGGTCCATGCTGGTCGCCGTGGACCGTCTGTTGATCTTCCTGGTGTTCGCCACCCCCCTGTCCATCAACTTGGAGGAGTTGGATATCGGAGGGATAGGCATAGCCCTCCCGACCGAACCCATCATGGTGGGTCTAACTGTCCTCTTCCTGCTCCGGTCGTCGTTGGAACGAGGATTGATCGAGGAGCGCGTTTGGCGGCATCCGATCACCTTGATCATTCTTGCGCAGTTGGCCTGGATGGCGGTATGCGTGCTACCCAGCAGTATGCCCTTGGTGTCGTTGAAGTCCCTGCTGGCACGCTTCTGGTTCGTGACCACCATGTACTTCATGATCACGCGGCTCTTCCGGGACCCGAGAAAGGTCCACGGATTCTTCTGGGCGTACATGGGCGGTCTGGCGATCGTCGTTACCTATACGCTGATCCATCATGCGCAGAACGGTTTCGCGCAGGAACCGGCCCACTGGGTGATGTCGCCCTTCTTCAAGGACCACACCAGCTACGGGGCCATCATCGCCTTCTTCCTGCCGTTCTCGATCGCCGCGATCTCCTTTCCAGGCTATTCCCGAACGCGCAAGGGTGTGGCCTTTATCCTGTTCATCATCCTGGCCCTGGGCCTCTTCTTCTCCTATACCCGTGCAGCATGGCTGAGCCTGGTCGGCGCCTTGGGTATGCTACTCGTGCTCCGCATGCGCATTCCGCCGTGGGTGTTGTTGCTTTCCTTGCTGACCGTGGGTGGGGTGGTGATCTACGAACAGGAGCAGATCATGATCGCGTTGGAACGCAACCGGGATGAATCCTCGGACAACATCGGCGAGCATGTGAAGTCGATCTCCAACATCTCCAGTGATGCCTCCAACTTGGAACGCATCAACAGGTGGAATTCCGCCGTGCGCATGTTCAAGGCGAAGCCCATCTTCGGCTGGGGACCAGGTACCTACATGTTCCAGTACGGGCCGTTCCAAGCCGCCAAGGACCGCACCATCATCAGCACCAATTTCGGGGTCATGGGCAATGCCCACAGCGAATACCTCGGGCCTTTGAGCGAACAAGGTATTCCGGGGATCGGACTGATGCTGGCCTTGGTGATCGTGACCATGACCACCGTTATGCGGCTTTACCACCGCATGCCGAAGAATGACGATCGCCGTTTGCTCCTGGCCGCCTTCCTCGGTCTTGTCACGTACTACCTGCACGGAGCGCTCAATAACTTCCTGGATACGGATAAGGCCTCGGTGCCGTTCTGGGCCTTCACTGCACTGGTGGTCCTTTTGGACATCAAATACCCAAGGGACGCAACGTTGGATGCTCCAAGAACGGAGATCCCAGCCTCCGTGTCCTGAGCTCAGTTGAATTTGCAGGTGAGCAGGGCGATGTCGTCCAAGTACGGAAGACCTCCCCGATGGGCCTCGAAGGAGGCGATCACGGCTTTGTTCACCGCATCCGAGGGACTGGCGCTCAGATCGTCGAGTATCCGTTCGATGGGGCCCAGCTCGAAAGCATTGCCGTGCAGATCCTCTTGTTCCACCAGGCCATCGGTGTAGCAGAGCAGGGTGCTGCCCTTCGGTAGTTCCACCTCGCCGCTTTGCAGGAAAGGCAGCTCCGGCATCATGCCCAGTGCGATACAGCCTTCACGCAGTGGTATGATCCCTCCCGCATAAAAGAGCAGCGGGTCGTTGTGCCCGGCATTCACGAATTGCATGAGGCGTGTGCGCAGGTCGATGATCCCGATGAACAGGGTGATGAAGCGCTCGCCACGAGCGTTCGCCTGCACCTTGGCATTGAGGTCCTTCACCAGCAACTTCAGGTCCGTGGCGTGGGCCACGGAGGCCTTCAGGTTCGCTTGGAAGTTGCTCATCAGCAGCGCCGCCGCGATCCCTTTTCCGCTTACATCGGCCACGCACGCCACGTAACGATCATTGCCCAAAGGGATCAGATCGTAGTGATCCCCACCCACTTCACTGTGCGGTTGGTACCAGCCCGCCGCATCGATCAGGTCGGTGCAGGGGAGGTCGTGCGGCACCAACATGGCCTGCATCTCGGCGGCGAGTTCCAGTTCGCGCTTGTTCCGAACCGCCAGGAGCTCCTGCTGCGCCAAACGTTGATTTTCCAAGGCCACCACGATCAGGTTCGTGAGCGTCTGGATGAAGTTCAAGTGCTTCACCGTGGGGCTCATCTTCTGCTCCTCCTCGTCGATATCGCCGATCAGGAGGAAGGCCAAGGGTTTGCCACGATGATACACAGGAACGGCCACATCAAAGGCGCCCATGCTTCCCGTGCTTTCGGAGCCGATCACTTGGATGTCGGAGAAGCTGCCGATGGCACTCTCCACATCCATCACCACATCGTCCACGTCGTTGCCGAAGGCGATGATGCGTTCCCACGAGCCCGTGCGCTCGAAGAGCATGAGCCGCGTGATCCCGAGGTCCTCGCGGATGATGCGCTCGTACAACGCGAGCAGTGCAGCTCGATCCTGGGTATCGTTGATGGCCTTGGTGACGTCCAACAGCGCTTTCAACTGGAACTCCTTGAGCTCCAAACGTTCGATGATGCGCTCCAGACGGGCCATACGCTAATCCTTCAGCTTCTTGAACAGCTCGGGCAGCTTGGCGATCATGGCCACCTCGCGCATCTTCACCTTTGCTTCGCCGGCCGGACTTCCGAAGTAGGTGCGTCCGCCTTCCAAGGAGTTGATCAGGCCGCTCTGCCCCAGCACCGTAGCGCCTTTACCGATGCGTAGCTTGCTCGGCACGCCCACTTGTCCCCAGAGCGTCACGTTGTCCTCGATCACCACCGCGCCGCTGATGCCCACGTGCGAGGCGATGAGGCAATGCTTGCCGATGAGCGTGTCATGGCCCACCTGTACGTGGTTGTCGATCTTGGTGCCGGCCCCGATCCGGGTGTCCGCGCTGATGCCCCTGTCGATGGTGCACAGGGCGCCGATCTCCACATCATCCTCGATCACCACGCTCCCACAGGGCACCATCTTGTCGTAGCCCGTCGGACGCTTCTTGTAGTAGAATGGGTCCGCGCCGATCACGGTGTTGGCATGGATGATCACGCGGTCGCCGATGACGGTGTTCTCGTAGAGGACCACCCCGGGCATGATCCTGCACCCAGCGCCGATCTTCACGTTCGGGCCGACTATGACCGTGTTATGGACGTCGCTGCCCACGCCTATCTCGGCGGTCTTCCCCGGCCAACCCAAGAGCGGATTGAAGAAGCGCACCAGTTTGTTGTAATCCAAGCATGGATCTTCGCACACCAGGATCGCCTTACCGGTCGGCACTTCAATGTCCTTGTTGATCAGGATCGTGGTGGCGGCGCTGTTCAAGGCCTTGTCATAGTACTTCTCATGGTCCACGAACACGAGGTCACCCTCCTGTACGCGATTGATCTCGTTGAGTCCGGTGACAAGGCGTTCAGTGTTGCCTTTCACGGTGGCGCCGATCAGCTCTGCGATCTGGGCAGCGGTCTGGGGTGGGTCTAGTTGCACGGGATGGGGATGTGGTGTGCCAAAGGTAGTGGCGCCTCGCGAGCAGGACATTACAACAAAGGACCCCGCCACCTGCTGACAGGGGCGGGGTCCATGGCTCGCTTGGTAGGTCCTACTTCTTCACGCGGTCCAT
>JAGQVV010000201.1 GCA_020437805.1 Flavobacteriales bacterium | reverse complement strand
GCACACGGGTCAACACTATCACTATGGATGCACCCCTTGCTGCTCTTTTGAACTCCGAACAAGTGCAAGGTACGTCCATGGCACACCCTGGTGATCGTGACCCGGACCGTACAACCCCGCGCGGTTCCGGTTTGGGCCTCAAGGGCGCTTCCGCGGACCATATGGACCCTTTGCCCATCACGTTCAATGACCCTGGCCTTGGTTCACCTGGGTCAGCTTCCAATGATCCAGCTTACGTTCTTCCTTCGGGCGTGTGGTGGTTAGGGGCCTATGTCGGTTCAGGTACTGTGCAAGGCGAATGGAAGGGGAGCGACCTGGAAACCCTCGACCAGGCCGAGGACTGGCTGTCCACAGGGCAGGCAGGCCTTCAATTCGGCCGCGCATGGCGGAGCGGGTGGTCCGTATCCGCTGGTCTAGGGCTATCCATGGTCCGTAGCCGATTCGACTACAAAACGACAGGACCATCGTCCTCCTTCCTCGAGGTGGACACGACTTGGTCCGAGTACGCACATACCACCACTGGCGTGCCGTTGTACACTTGGGTCATCGACTCCATGATCGTGGATCGGCCCGGCTCCTTATCTCGGGTGGATTCGCGCAACAGATACGCGGCCGTACAAGTGCCCTTGACCGTTCACTGGTATGGTGATCTTCGGCGGTTCCGTCTCGGTGCCTTCGGCGGCGTCATGGCATGGATCCCCACGCAACGGCAGGGATTGACCTTGGCCGGACCGATCCAAGATGGAAGTCCGACCACCTTACCGTTGCAGGATGCACGAGTGAGCGATCGATTCGCCGCCCAACTCCATGGTCAGGCCGGAATGAGCGTGGGCTACTTTGTCACCGAACATTTCAGTGCCTATGTGGAGCCGCTCATTTCAACTCCGATCCTTTCCTTCAGCGGAGGAGAAACCCCTTGGTTGACCCGACCAACCCTCCAGATCCGAATCCAACATGAAATTCGTTACCGACCGCATTGAACGGTTCATGGGCATGGGCCTCGGGCTTCTGAGCGGCGCGTTCCTCTCGGCTCAGCCGCTGTGCGAGGTCCTGCTGCGTCCCGCTTTTCACTACACCACCGAGGGAACAACGCTCTTCGTTGCGGATAGCTCCCGTACGTTCGGGATCGATGCCGAGGCGACCTGGTCCTTTGGGGATGGCTCCGCGATCAGCTCTGTTCCCTATCATCAGTTCGACGAGGCTGGCACCTATGAGGTCTGTCTGACCCTTTCGAACCCCACCCTGTCATGCGCCGCCATGTTCTGCAGGCAAGTGATAGTTCCCTTGGATGATTGTGGGGAAAGCATGGATGCCTACTTCGAATGGGCCTCTGGGGGGGCCAACACCGTAGGGTTGTACGACGCCTCGTTCAACCAGGACCCGAGCACCCGGTTATGGGAATTCGATGATGGTGGCACAAGCGCTGAAACAGCACCGTACCATACATGGCAATTACCCGGTGCACATTTCGTGAGCCTGACACGGGCTTCCGATGGATGCACCGCTTCGTATGGAAGGTGGGTGACCGTCGACGGCAACGCCGGTACGTGCGGGCCGGGGTTATTCGTGAATTTCAATGCCTATCCCTCGGGCCTTGACGTGTTCTTCGAACAGAGCATCGCCGTGGAAGGTGTGATACCCGTGGGCTCCATCTGGTCATACGGAGATGGGGGGATCGACACCACCGGAACCACCCAACACACCTACGCTCAGGAAGGAACCTATCAGACCTGCCTTCTGGTAGGCGCCATACAGCCACCATCATTGGACTCTTGCTTTGCATTGGTGTGCCATACCATCGATCTGGGTCACTCGACCAACGTTGATCAGGAGAGCGAGGTGGGGATCGCCGTATGGCCCAACCCCTTCAGTGAACAGCTCAACCTGGCCATTCCTATGGGGTCTGGGGTTGCAATGATCAAGGTCTACGATGCCGTCGGCCGTGTCATCACCTCCGGAGATCTTGTCGGCCCTGGACCACATGTGCTTGATCTTGGACGGTCCGAACCAGGGACCTACCATGTGGTCATCGATGCCCGTGAGGCCCGGACGCATGCTGTGGTGGTAAAGGCCCAATGACGAAGCGCGCCAGGGTCGACCCTGGCGCGCTTCATCGTGATCGCAACTTGTCAAACCGCCTCCGTTCTGGAGCCAAGCAGTTGGAATTCGTTCAGGACCACCTCCGTACTGTAGCGCTTCTCGCCCTCCTTCGATTCGTATGAGCGCTGCACCAAACGCCC
>JAGQVV010000200.1 GCA_020437805.1 Flavobacteriales bacterium | reverse complement strand
CGGACGGAGATCAAGGTCGCTGACGACCAGTTCGCACGTGGCGAGCAACAATTCACCGAAGGGCTGCTGAGCAAGGTGGAGCTGGAGAAGCGACAAGTGGCACAACAACGAGCGAACGCAACGCTGATCGATGCACAGAACAAGTTATTGGAGGCTCGCAACGAATTGCTCAATGCCGAACTCGAGGTCAACAGCATCCGCAACGACTACCGGGACAAACTGAGCAAGGCAGAGAGCGAAAAGTTCGCGAGCATGAGCCAGTTCTACACCACGGAAGGTGAGGTGAGCAAGATGCAAGTGGATCTCGCGAACTACACCGTGCGAGCCGGGAACTACTTCGTCACCGCGCCGCAACAAGGTTACATCACCAAGGCCGTGGTGACCGGCGTAGGTGAGACCGTGAAGGAAGGCGACCCGTTGGTGAGCGTGATGCCGGCGCGATTCGAACTGGCCGTGGAGCTCTACGTGCGCCCCATGGATATGCCCCTGATCAACAATGGGCAGAAGGTCCGCTTCATGTTCGATGGCTGGCCCAGCATCGTTTTCAGCGGTTGGCCGAACACCAGCTATGGCACATTCGGCGGGCAGGTCGTTGCCATCGACAATTTCATCAGCCCGAACGGAAAATACCGCATACTCGTCGGTCCGGACCCGGAGGACGACGAGTGGCCGAAAGCCTTACGCGTAGGCGGTGGCGCAGTGGGCTTCGCCCTGATGAGCGATGTGCCGATCTGGTACGAATTGTGGCGCCAAGTGAACGGTTTTCCGCCGGACCTGTACACCAGTGTAAAGGACGTGAGCACCAAAGAGGACTAGGAGAAATGAGAAGTGCGCTCCTGATCGGCCTTCTGTTGAGCACATGTGCGTTGAATGCGCAGGTGCCGGGTGCCACGCTGACGCGGGAGGCTTTTGTTCAACTGGTCCTGGACAACCACCCGATGGCGCGGCAAGCAGCATTGCGCACCGACTTCGGTGAGGCCGGTGTGCGTGGTGCCCGTGGCGGCTTCGACCCCATGGCCGTGGCCAACTACACCGAGAAGCGCTACGACGGCACGGAGTACTTCGAACTCCTTGACGTCGGCTTGAAAGTACCGACCTGGTTCGGCGTCGAACTCGTCGGCGGCTTCCAAGAGAACAGTGGTGCGTACCTGGACCCTCAGAACTCCACGCCCGGTGATGGATTGGTGAAGGCCGGTGCGGAAGTATCGATCGGCCAAGGTCTGTTCATCGACCAGCGACGTGCCACGCTCCGTAAGGCACAGGCCTACCAGCGTGCCACCGAGGCCGAGCGCCAGGAGATGTTGAACACGCTCTTGTTGGATGCGCTGGGCGATCATACGGATTGGGTCGCGGCATACGAGCAACTGCGGATCAGCGACTCGGCGGTCGTCCTTGCGCAGCGACGCTTCGATCAGGTGCGTGGCAGCTTCCGTGGTGGCGACCGACCTGCGATCGATACGCTCGAGGCCTTTCTTCAGTTCCAGGATCGCCAGATGCGCCAACAACAAGCGCAACTCAACTTCCGGAACACGTCCCTTCGCTTGAGCAATCACCTGTGGGATGATGCACAACGCCCGCTCGAACTCCGACCCGAGGTGGTCCCCTTGAGCAGCGATCTTGATTCCCCCGCCGTGTTCGCGCTTGCGGACAGCAGCATCGACCGCGCCATCGCGGACCATCCCAAGCTCTTGCGCTCACAAGCCAAGCTGGACCAGTTCGAAGTGGAAACCAGATATCGCGCAGAACTCCTCAAACCACAACTGGACCTCCAGTACCTGTGGATGGGCGGAGGTGGAGCCGTGAACAACGAAGCTGGAACAACGCTCCTCGGGGAAGGCCATCAGCTCGGGGTCGGTTTCAAAATGCCCCTGCTCCTCCGCAAGGAGCGTGGGGAGTTGAGCTTGGCCAAGTTGCGTTTCACCGATGCCGAACTCGGCTTGGAGCGCGACCGCACGGTGATCCGCAATAAGGTCTTGGAACGTTTGAACGATATCGCCACATACCGGCAACAGACCGATCTCGGTGCGGAGATGGTGACCAATTATACCCGATTGCTCACTGGCGAGACCCAACGCTTCGCCGTGGGGGAAAGCTCCTTGTTCCTGGTGAACGGACGCGAGGTGCCCCTCATCGAATCCCGGTTGAAGCAGATCGAATACGAGGCCAAGTTGCGCAAGGCCTATTTCGCATTGGACCATGATGCCGGTACGCTCTGGCGCGCGTGGTCCGTAAACAACATACGACCATGATCCATGTCACGTTCCAAACCCGCACGCTCGAAGCGGCGGAGAAGCTCGCTGGACACCTTATGGAGCAGCACCTGTTACTGTTTCCGACGATCGATACGGACCACCAGGAGCTGAGTTGGACGAACGGGACCTTGGAGCGGGTGAGCCAACTGCTGCTGCAAGGCATGAGCAAAGCACTGCTGTACCGGGAACTTGAACGCGAAGCTTATACGCTGTTGGGCGATGATATCGTGCGCATGCATGCCGTTCCCGTGACGAACATGGACCCCCACGCGCAACAGGTGCTATTGGAACAGACCACCAAAGTGTAGACCCATGACCGTCGAGCACATTCTCCGCTGCTCGCCCGCGAGGTCCGGGGCCCTCACAGGTGATCGCCCCGGCATTGGCAACCTGTGAAAAATACGTGGTCACCACCTGTGAAAATGCACAGCAGGAAGCGGCCACCCATGCCCAACCTTTGGTGTTGCAATGGACCAGATCTCCAATAGCGATCCACGGAAGACGAGCACAGGCACCGAGAAGCCCCTTGGCAAGGGCGCTACACGCAGTGTTCTCCTATGGTGGATCGCATTGCTGATCGCCCTTTTCGCGATACTCGGGATGCACACGTTCATGAACACCACCTATTGAAGGGGTTGTAGGACGTACTGGAGCAACACGACCTCCCCCTGATCCGGACCCGGACGCCTGCAATGGTGCTCCGGGTCCGCTTTTCAGGGTACCGGGAAACCTGCCGCGTGGGGATCAATCAATGCTGAAATAGTCCGCGCTCTGGTACCGGCCGGTGGCTTCCTTCTGCAACTGCATCAGGATATCGTTGGCGAGGCTGCTGGCACCGAAACGGAACCAGTGGGGTGATAACCACTCAGGGCCAAGCTCCTCTTTCACCATCATCAGGTAATGCAGTGCCTGTTTGCTGGTGCGAATGCCTCCGGCGGGCTTCATGGCGATCATCTCCCCCGTTTTCAAGTAATGGTCGCGAATGGCGTGCAACATCACCAAGGTCACTTCCATGGTGGCGGCCGGGCTGATCTTGCCGGTACTGGTCTTGATGAAGTCGGCACCGGCTGCGATGGCGATATCACTGGCCAAGCGGACCTTGTCGTAGGTACCGAGTTCGCCCGTTTCCAGGATCACTTTCAATCGCGCGTAGCCACATGCTTCCTTGATGGCGGCGATCTCGTCGAACACGAAGCTGTGATCCCCGCTATGGAAATGCCCGCGGCTGATGACCATATCGATCTCGTCCGCACCTTCGTTCACCGCAAACTTGGTGTCGGCGATCTTCACGCTCTTGGGCGCTTGGCCGCTGGGGAACGCAGTGCTGACCGAGGCCACCTTCACACCACTATCGCCCAAGGCCTTCTTGGCCACCTTCACCATGGTGGGGTATACGCAAATGGCGGCCACCGCTGGCAGGCCTGGAAGGCTATCGTGCAGGTGCATGCCCTTGTAGCAGAGCTGCCGCACCTTGCTGGGCGTATCGGCCCCTTCCAAGGTGGTCAGGTCGATCACGCTCAGGGCAAGCTTCATGCCCTTCACCTTGGTGTCCTTCTTGATGCTGCGTGCTTGGATCCGTGCCACACGCTCCTCAATGCCCACTTGATCGATGGTGGGCGTGTTCCTTGGATCCGGAAGGCGCTTGGTAGCGGCTTTCAACTTCGTGGTCATGATCCTGTCGCTACGGCGCATTGGGCGCACGCAATGACCCAAAGATACCCCGTGATACGTGATGGTCGCGTCAGCCACGAGGCCCTGCTCCTTGGCACATGCGAAGGGTGGGAAAGAGAAAGCCCTGCACCGTTGCTCGGTGCAGGGCTTTACGGATCCAGTTCGTTCTACCGCAGGGTGAAGCGGATCGGCAGGTTGTACTGTACGGTCACCGGCTTGCCACGCTGCTTGCCGGGCTTCCATGTCGGCATCGCACGAACCACGCGCAAGGCCTCTTCATCACATCCCCCGCCAATGCCGCGAAGCACTTTGGCATCGCTGATCTTGCCGTCCTTGCCTACCACGAATGTCACGTATACCACACCGGATATGCTGGCGTCCTGCGCCATTTGAGGGTATTTGATGGACTTGCCGAGGTACTTGAACAACTCGGCCTCGCCACCGGGGAAGGAGGGCATATCCTCCACGATCGTGAAGATCTGCTCTTCTTCCACCACTTCCTCCCGCTTGATGATCTCCACTTTGGTGTCCTCTTTGATCTCGGTATCCACCATCTCCACTTCCTCCACTTCTTCCTCGTCATCCACGATCTCCAACACAGTGGTCGGGGCAGGTGGCGGTGGCGGCGGTGGCGGTGGTGTGATGCTCGCTGGGATCACTTCCTCTTCCAAGAAGTCCATTTCCAACTGGCCCATCTCATCATTGCGCTTCTCGAAGGTGGTCCACTCGAAACCGACCAAGGTGACGGCCAGCGCGGTGAGCAGCCCGATGAGCATGAAACTTCCCTTGCGTTTCTCGAGGTCGGCTTCCGGTGATTTCTTCGCTTCCATGTTCCTTCTGTTTTCCTACTGTACACCCCAAGGGGCTTCCGGTTCAAAATTAAACATCCTTTGCTTCGGTGGTGCGCCGCTGCCTGCCCCACCACCACCTAAGACCGAAGAACGCCAGGATCGACCCGATGGTATTCGCGATCACATCCATCCAATCGCCTCTTCGTCCCAAGCCAGGTATCTGCTGCATCAGTTCCATGGCACCACCATAGGCGATACCAAGCACCGCGGCCAAAGGCAGTGCAAGGGGCACCAGTACGGAACCAAGGCCCTGCTCCCGGAAACCGCGCCCCAACAGCATCACCAATACCCCGAAGATGACGGCATGCACGAGTTTGTCAACGCTCAAAAGGTCCGCCCATTGCCATGTGGGCAAGGCCGCACCAGGGGTAAGGCAAAGCACGAGGATCAAGCCCCCCCATGCCATGGCCGGACGCAACGGGCGCCACAGCATGCCTTGCGGGGTCAAAGAAGCGCTTGATACTGCTCGGCGGTGAGCAGCGCATCAACGGCGGAAGGGTCGCTCATCACCACCTTCACCATCCATCCCTTGCCGTATGGGTCACTGTTCACCGCTGCCGGGTCATCAGCAAGATCGGGGTTCACGGTGGCCACCTTGCCTGCGACGGGCATGAACAGGTCGCTCACGGTCTTCACCGCCTCCACCGTGCCGAAGACCGCTTCGCTCTCCAGGTCCTGGCCTTCGGTTCCGATGTCAATGAACACGATGTCGCCCAATTCGCTCTGTGCGAAATCCGTGATGCCAATGGTGGCTTCATTGCCTTCCACACGGATCCATTCGTGATCCTTGGTGTAGCGCAGGTCTGCTGGAATATTCATACTGTGTTCCCGGGTGTTCTGCCTCGCGTTTCGTTACGCGTGTCCGCCAAAAATAGAACACCCTTCGGTATGGGGACCGATCGATACCGGGAACGGGTTCGTTGGGGCCGCCTGATACCCGAGCGCGCCGGTCCGGTGCTTACTGCGCCAAGGTGAAGCGCAGGCTGATACCGGCGTTCGTATTGGCGGATGGGAATGATGTGGAAATGACCGGGTTGTTGATCACGCGCTCATAGAATGCACGGACGTTCAACCGCTGGTTCACCACGTAGTCCGCCGAGGTCTTGATCGAAATGATGTTCTGGCCGGCGGTGACCTGGTTCTGCTCTTCCACGATCTTCCTGATCACCGTGGCGTTGTCCCGCAGGCTCAGGTCGACGCGCAGGTTCAGATCGCTCTTTGGCGTGGTGCCTCCAATGGCGAAGGGGAATTTCACGTCCTTCAAACGATAGCCCGTACCGATCACATATTCCTGACCGCGTACCTCGGTCACCTGGTTGTTCGTCAGGCTCAAGCTGAGGTTGCGGTCCCGGTTGTATTCGAATTTGGCGAGGAGGCTGTTCTTCAGAGTGGCATCGAAACCGATGAAGGGTCGCATGCTTTCCTGGATCGTGACCACTGAGATCTGCTTTTCCGCCAAGAAGTTGCCCGCATTGTCAGGCGTGTTCTCGCCCGGCACGTAGAGCAGATTGGTCTGGTAATTGGCCACGTTCAATGTGGAGCGATAGCTGTTCTTGACCGTGAACGTGCGGAAGATCTTGTTGAACATCTCGATCTTCGTTAGCCCATCGTAGGTGATGTCCCAGTTGGGCGCCGGCAATAGGGAGAAGAGGTCCAGGCTCACCTTGTCGGCGCTCTTGCCGGTGTACGCCGATAGGAAGGAGGAAATGACCACATCCTGGCTCGTGCCACCGAATCCGGTGTAGTACCCGGTTTCCGGGTCGAGCACCGAATTGGGGTTTCCGGCCCCGTAGCGCGCGCTGATCACCGTGCGGTTCTCGAGAAGCTGCTGGAAAACGGCGTTCACATAGTTGTTGTCATCCTTGCTGAATGCGGTCGACCAGTTCAGCATGCTCACACTGAAGCTTCCGCTCTCCCTTGGACTGTCGTTCACATAGCCCTGTTCCTCCTCACTGTAACGGAAGTAGGAATTATGGCTCTCCGCGATGGTGCGGTTCGCCATGAGTTCCACGCGCATGCCACGGAACGGCTCCAAGCTCAGGCGCCCGTTGATGCTCTCGTTCCTGGTGGTGGTGTAAGGATTGAATATGGATGGCGTGGTAACAAGCCAACCGTTCGCTGCCGCCGTGGTGGCGAAATCGCGCACGATGTCACCGCTGAGGTCATGGTTCTGTTGCCCGGTTATGAAGCCGAAGCCAGGTGCTCCGAAATCGTCCATTCCGATGATGTTCGTCGTCCTCGAGTAGCCCGGTAGCAGCATGCCCGAGGTTTGACTATAGGTCATCGTACCCGTTCGTATGACCATCAGTATGCGGGCCAGGCCCTCCAGTACATCCACGTTGCTTTCCTTCGGTGGCTTCGCCGTGGAATCGACCCTTGCCGTGCTGGTCCGTGCCGGTGCCCTTGTCGCACCTTTCCCTCGGCTCTTGTCATTTATCTTCTTGAGGTACTTCGATTTGTTGTACAGGCTCACAAAGTTCAACTGGCCGTTCAAGGAAATGTTCTGCGAGTTCTGGATCACCGCGCCGAGGCTATCCTGCGTAAGTGGCGCCCGGTCCCACTGGTATCCTGCGGTATACCCGGTGTTCACGGTCATCCAATCCGTCAAGGGGAATTTGTCCAAGGGCAAAGTGTAGGTCAGGCCCATGGTGTGGTCGTAACGCGTGACCTCGCCCCAGCTGCTGATGCTACTGAGCACACTATCCTTCCAAAGCGAGTAGTCGTCCTTGTCCTTGGCGTTCACACGACCGGGCGTTTCCCCGATGAAGGCCAGGTTGTTGGCATTGAAATCGAACTTCAAGGACTTCGTGATATCGTATCTGAAACCGTACTGACTGTTCCAATTGAAGTTCTTGTTGTAGGTCGGTCTGGGCGGTAGCGTTTCGATGTCGGGATTCGGTCGGACCAAGCGCTCCATGTACATCCGATCCACCGAGGTGCGCATGGAGATCTGCTTGAACCCCATGTTCACATTGAAGTCCTTGATCAGCTTGAGCCATTTGCTCTTGTTCACGAAGCCGATCGAAGCAAAGGGTTCGATCGGACGCGGGCGTGGGTTGTGGACGTAGGCGATGGCACCACGGTACGTGCGTGTGTTCTCGTATGCCGTGTTCACATCCCTGTACTCCTGATCGCTGTACGAGTAGTTCAAGCTCAGGTTCTCCACGTCGTAGAATTGCTCCTTGCCCGAGTTCTGCCCGCGTTCCTTGCGAACGTTGGTGAGGTTGATGCTGCGACGTCGGGTATAGGTCTGCGAGAGTTTCAAGCGCTCCTTCCGTTCGGCGGGTGTCAACGTTCGCGTGGCATCGTTGAACTCGATGTCCGGGTTCAAGGGGTCGAACTGCGGGTTGCTGATCTGCTCGGAGAAGCCGAGGTACAAGGGGACCTTCACATTGGTGGCCTCGGGAAGGAACTTACCCATTTCTAGGTTCGCACTGAAATCAACCCCGTACTTCGTTTCGCGCTGCCTTTCGCTGACCTTGGCTTCGATATTTCCCCAGAAAGGCGTACTGTAGTTACCGGCAACGCTCACGTTACCAAGGTCCGCAAGCTGGGCGTTCACCCGTGCCAAGGCGGCCCAACCACCTCTCTGATCGAAATCCGTGAGCCTCAATTCGTTCACCCACACTTCCAAACATTCCGCCATGCCATCATCCGGTGCCCAGGGGTTGGCCTCATCGCCATCCTTCTTCGGGTTGCGCACTCCGATCATGATGGTGCGCATTTGGCTCAGGTTCGGATTCCCCTTCACGAAGACACGGCGATCCCCGTCACTACCCTGATATCGCTCGTTACGAGCTGCACCGGATTGGTCCCGTTGGATCTTCAGATCATTGAGCTTGGCGAATTCGATGATCAAATTGTTGGCTTCCGGCCAAACGTTGTAGGGGTCCCTGTTGAAGAATGTGGACGGGATGACGGGCACCTCGTACTCGTAGTAGTTGGCATCGAAGTCGTTGCCCAAACGGATGAAGACCGAGGCATCCCCGAAGGCGATCGGATCGTTCGGATCACTGCTCTCGGCGTGGATGTACATCTGCAGTTTCTTGTAGCTCCGGATATCGAATTGCACGTTCCGGAACCCGGCCCGCGCATCCCCATCGCGCAGATTGCAGACCTTCATCTGCAGCGATTGCTCGTTCAGGTTCCGCAGGTTTGCGCTGGCCACATCGATCTCCGTGTTGATACCCGGCGGAAGCACGTAGTTGATGGGTGTACGGTTACCGTTCTCCTCGATGTTCACGGCTGCGATCTGGAAGTCGGTCGCGGCTGGGTCACCTCCGATCACCTCACCCGGGGTCTCCAGGCTCTGTAGGAACTTTCGCCACTCCCCACGCACGAATTCCAAACGCGCAAATCGGAGCGTGGCCTCTTGCTGCCAACCGTGCAAGTACATGCGCAGGAAACGAATGCTCCGGAAGTCCTGGATGCCGTTCACCGTGTTGGAGGGCTGACGCACGGGGATCTTGAACTGATACCAGTACACCTGTTTCGGACCTTCCGGCGTATTGGCCGTGGCAAGGATCCGGTCAGTGATGAAGCCTTGGCCCACCACCATGTCCTGTGGACGCAGTGGCACCTTGTACTGGAAGTAGCTCTCCGTTTCACCGAGGTTCTGGTCCTGGTTGATGTCCTCGGTGGTCGGTAGCGTGGTCTGCTGGGTCGGGTAATCCTCCGGTGAATCACCATCGGTGACCGAGTTGCCCTCGGGCATGTTGAACCGCTTGTATCGCGTGAGGATGTCGGCACCGGCGGC
>JAGQVV010000021.1 GCA_020437805.1 Flavobacteriales bacterium | reverse complement strand
GGCGCTCCCGCGACCTCCTTCACGTCCACCCCGAACAGGCCCGGTGCATGGTCCGGTGCTGGGGAATTCGGATCGCCCACAACGGCCAGGACGGCCCGCACCGCAGCATCCACGATGGGCCTCGGTGCGTCGGCGATGGGCATGCATTCGAAATCGCCCGTCTGGTCCTCCTTGGTCCCGCTGCTCCAATTGTAGATCTGCCAATGCCCGGCGGCCATGAAATACTTGCAGGCGTAGAAGGGCTTTCCATCGAGCACCCCTATGCGCCAATCGAAATCGCTCGGCATGTATTCCTGGGCAATGGCAAGGTCACTGTCGGCCAGGATCGCGTCGAGTTCCTTCTCCAATTCCTCCGCGGTCTTGGCCTTGGTGACCCCACGGCTGAAAGTGCTGTCCGGTAGCTTCAGCACCACGGGCAAACCGAATTCCTTGGCAACCTTGTCCCGGTTCTCATTGTGCACGATCATGGTACGCGGAGCCGGGATCTTCGCGGCCAACATGCGTTCAGCGAGGTACACCTTGTTGTTGCACTTCAGGATCGCATCCGGTGCGTCCATCACAGCGAGCCCTTCGCTCTGGGCCTTCCGCGCGAAGCGGTAGGTATGGTCGTTCACATGGGTGTTCTCGCGGATGAACAAGGCATCGTACTCCGCCACACGATTGATGTCGTCCGGGCCGATCAGGTCCACGGCGAATCCCATCTCCTCCGCCACTTGTCTGAATTTCACGATGGCACGCTTGTTCGAGGGTGCGGCTTGGTCGTCCGGATTCACGAGTATCGCCAGATCATAAGGGCTCTTGTCCTCGCGGGCCTTGTCATAGCGTTTCTTGGTGAAGTACTCCGAAGCGAAGCGCTTCACGTAGTTGAGGTGTTCGTCCGGAATGTCGTTGTATGGGATGGGCCGTACGGAACGTAATTCCCATTTTCCGCTTTCGGTCTTCACGAAGCGGGCCCGCAAGAGCGGCGACTGGAACACCTTGTACAGTTCGTGCGCCAGGCGATCGTACTTCGGGTTCACATTGCGCCCGAAGTAGATGCTGAGGATGAACTCGTGTTTGTTCTTTGTGGACAGGCTTTGCTGGATCACCTCCTCGAGGTCGCGTGATAGTACCTTCACGATGCTCGGCGACTTCAGGTCGAGAATGGTCTTCGCGCTGGGGATCACCTTCTGTCCGCGTGCCTCGGCCAACAGGCTCACATAATACCCTCTGCTTTGATAGCTGTAGCTGCGCGCCAGGTTGAACACCCGTACGTTCCGCATCGCTGCGAAGCGGGGCAGGGTCAGGTATTCCTTGGAACTGACCACTTCGATCCCGTTCGCCCCGAGGTTCCATTCCTTGGGTTCACGGACAACGATGACCTTCTTCATGGTAGTACTTCGTTCGAGATGATCAGCAGGTTCGCATCGTAGGTAACGATACCGAGCAGGATCGAATTGATCAAGCGCCCCACCGGGACATGGTAGTAGCGGTCCTTGCTGTACGGGTTGTCCTGATACGGATCCGCTACGAGCACGGTCTTCTTCTCCATGCCGCACAGCACCACGAAATGGCCCATTGGCTTGCCGCGCAGGTCATCGTAGATGCTCTCGTCGTTCGGCCCGGTCCGTTCCCGCTTGCTCTTGTACAGGTACGTGGCGCTCAATCCGGTAAGGATGGGTAGGCCTCTATCGAAGTAGCCTTGGAGCAGGGAAGGCGAGGGGTCATCGAATCGGATCTCGCCACCCATTTTCAGGAACCGTGCATAGGAGAGGCAGGCCTGGTTCAACTTCTTGCCGTCCTTGTATTTGGTCTGTGCCAAGAGCTTCTTCCTCAGTTCGTGCTTCGACAGGCCGTCCCAGCTCGGATCGAAGACGCGCAGGTTGTAACTATGGATGCGCGCATGGAAGCCCTGCTTCAACGCATGTTGCCCGAGGAAGACGGCCAATGTCCCACCGTCCTCCAGGAAGTGGACCTGTTCGATCACCTCGGACAGGTCCATGTGCTTCCCGAGATGGTCGTACACGGCATGAAGCGCCGTCGGTCCGCAGGTGCTGTCGTCCGGTTGGGCGAGAATTCGGATGGGGCGCATGGTCTTCACAGGAACAGGTGCTCCTGTCTTTCCGGTCGTCATTCCGGGTTCGACCCGGGAGCGCACAAAGTTTGGTGAGCGGAGTGCAAGGATGATGCTTCGTCCGTCGCAGGCCCTTCACCGACCGTTGTTGACAGCCACGGGCAGCCAAGTTCCACTCCGAGATCGCATGGAAAATGCTCCGTCCCGATTTCGAAAGCAGTACGACCAAGGCGGTCAATGCCAGGGCCATTCAGGATGGAAGCTTCTGCGCATCGGCCCCCAATAGGAGGTCCATCACATGTCACTGGTCGCTTCCAATCCTACAAGCCCACAGCGGTCATTGTTGCGCACGATCAACAGGTGGTCGCGGCCTTGGATCCGCAAGGGGACCACATGCCTGACGGGGCCACCGATCAACAGGCCACAATCCCGATTGGGCACCACCTTGAGTCCGCCCTTTCCATCGCCTTTCATGAAGGTGCCGATGCTGGCATCATATCGCCCGAATTGGATGTCCGAGCCATACATGTTACCGGCCACCAGCACATCCATATCGCCATCGCCATCGGCATCAACGAAACGCATCGCCTGCGCCATGGATAGCTGTGCCATGTTCGGTAATTCCAGTGCCATGAAACGCGCACCATCGTCATTCATGAACAATGTGTGCGAGAAGGTACGGGCCTCCAAGGTCGACGCACCATCCATTTCCTCCTTTGTGAACAGGTCGTCCAAGGTGGCAAGTGCATAGGTCTCATAGCGCAGGAACCGCTTCTTCAACATGATCATTTGGTCGAGGACCCGGTCGCGCAGCTGCAAGGGTCTGTCCTTTCCATCAATGTGACCGCATAGGATCGGGTCGATGGTGCCGTTCCGGTCGAAGTCCTTGTACACCAGTTTGGTGGGTTTCTCCTTACTTGCTGTAAGGGCCGTGTTCCGGCCAAGGTTCCCGGCTAGGATCTCAGGGTAGCCATCACCATCAAGGTCAGCGATGTCCAGTGAACACCACCAACCTTCGGTACCGTCCAATCCCATGGCCTGTGTGGCATCCGTGAAGCGCCCATTGGTCATGCGGAACACGGTGATGGGCAACCATTCCCCTACCACGACGAGTTCGGCCTTGCCATCCTTGTCCAAGTCGGCGAAGCGTGCGTCGGTGACCATTCCGACGAATTGTAGACCGTCGGACCACTCCATGGTGACGTCCGTGAATCGACCGCCATCGTTGCGCAAGAGCTGGCTGGGCGGTTTGTTCGGGAATTTGCCGGGTATCGATCGAGAGCCAACGAAGAGGTCCATGTCCCCGTCGCCGTCCACATCGGAGGCGGCCACGCAGCCAGCGCTGTTCGTGGCGTTGGGCAGGGCCGTTGTGGATCGCGTGAAACGACCCGTGCCATCGTTCAAATAGATCCGGTCCATATATGCCGGATCGTTCCGTGGGCGTTCGTTCCCACCGCTACCCACGAAGAGGTCCGGGTCACCATCCATGTCCACATCAATGAACACCGCGCACACATCCTCGTGGTCCTTGTCCGTGGCAAATGCCTCATTGGATCGTTCAATGAAGCCCCCTTCCCGGTCCTGAACGAAGAGTTTCGCGGCTTGGCCCATGGCGCCTCCCAGGAATACATCCTCGGTTCCATCACCATTGATGTCGGATACCGCTACAGCGGGTCCCGATATGCTCAGGCGGTGGTACAGCAAGGGTTCTCGTTTGAAGTCGTTGTACTCGTTCTCCACATGCCGCATATCGACCGGTAACGCTGCGGACCGATCGACGAAGATCGGTGGAACGGTATGCGTTGTCCCGGGTGGGAGCGTTGCGCCGCTGGCCTTGTTCACCACATGGACCTGGTTCCTTGCTGGACCAGAGAGGAGCTGACGTGAACCATCGGGCCACTTGATCTCCACTTCCCGTATGTTGGAGCCTTTGCCAAGTCCGAAGTGTGCGACCGTTTCCGAACAGGACATGAACCCACGGCCGGGTTGGATGTATTGGGTCTGCACGGTCCCATCATCCATACGGATCTCCACGGAGGTGCCGATGGCACTCGTCCCCATGTCAGCATCCAGGCGGAAGCGGACCCAATCGTTGCCGATGAGCGCTGCACCCCGGTTCCTCAGAACGAAGGGTGCATCGTTGATGTTGTTCGTTACGATGTCCAGGTAGCCGTCATTGTCGAGGTCCACGTACGCCGACCCGTTCGAAAAGCCCGGAGGGCCGCTGTTCCATTCCTCGGACCGGTCAATGAAGGTGAGATCGTGTTCATTTCGGAAGAGGAAGGAGCGCACTTTCACGCTGGGTATCGCTGATAACCATTGGGTCAAGGTGATCCGCTTGGCGTTCAACTCCTTCTGCAACGAGTCCATCCGGTAACGCATGTAATCGTTGTTCGTGACATCACGGACATAGCCATTCGATATCCAGGCATCCTTCCAACCATCGTTGTCCAGGTCCATCAATAAAGGACTCCAGCTCCAATCGGTATAGGTCATTCCGGTCAGATGGCAGATATCGCTGAAGGCGCCGTTGCCATTGTTCAGTTGGAGGGTGTTCCCCGAGAACTGGGCGCCAAGACCCACCTTGATCATCTTCTCGTACTTGTCCATGTTGGTGGCCATGCCCAATGTGTGGTAGCGGTAATGGTCACGAGCGGTCATGTCCACGGTCATCACGTCATTGGAGCCGTCGTTGTTGATATCCGCCATATCGGAGCCCATTGTTGAGAACGCGGCATGGGCGAAATAGCGATCGTACTCGTTCTGGTAGGTCCCGTCCTCCTGCGCGATGTACAGGAGATCCGGCTTCACATAATCGTTACAGACCAGGATGTCCGGCTTGCCATCCTGGTTGAAGTCGGCAACGACCGCGCTCAGACCGAAGGCTTCATTGCGTATCCCGGCGGAATTGGAGATATCCGTGAAGCGCGGTCCATCGTTCCGATAAAGGCGGTCGGTGCTGTATGAGAGGTCTTCACTGAGGATCACTTCCAGTGCACCGGCCGGGGTCTGCTTCACCTTGATGTTGTTCGCCTCGATCATGTCGCCGGGGTGGTTCAAAAGATAAAGGTCAAGGTCTCCGTCCAGATCCATGTCGAAGAAGTAGGCTTGTGTGGAGTAGCTCGGGTCATCGAGCCCCATTTCCTTGCTCCGCTCCGTGAACGTGCCGTCGCCGTTATTCATGTACACCAGGTTCCGTCGAAGCTCGGGGTCCTTCTTTGCCGAGCGGCACACGTGGATGTCCAGGAAGCTATCGCCATTGATATCGGCCATGGTGACTCCGGTCCTGTATCCACCGGTGGAGGTGATCCCAGCTTCGTGCGTAACATCCTCGAACCGCAGGTCACCTTCATTGATGTACAAGCGGTCCTGACCGGTGTTCGAGACGAAGTACAGGTCCGGCAATCCGTCGTTGTTGACATCCCCGGCCCCGACGCCGCCTCCGTTGAACAGGTACTCATAGTGGAGGATGTTCCAATCCTCGGTCTCCTCCAGCACGTTGATGAACGTGATTCCCGTCATCGTGCTGTCCAAATAGTGGAACAAGGTTTCCGCTATCGGTTGATCAGCAGGGTCTTTTCCTTTCTCAGTGGCACAGGCAGCTGAGAAAAGAACGAACAGGACCGTTACCGGTAGCGACCGATCGGGAAAGGTGAAGGAGGTCATGGTCTATTCTTGGTTTATCGTGGCGACCACGAGATCACCGATACGCCTGCCTTGCCGGTTCCCCTCCTCGATGCTCTTCATGTAATGGATCCCCCCGTAGAAACGGCTCATGCTGACCTCCCAGCCCGCGTCATGGAAAGAGAGGAAGTGCCTGGGCCCCATACCGAACAGGACCTCGGTGGAATCGGTGAACGGCTGGTCATCGCCATAGATCGCGGTAAGGACGGAGGCCGCGGCGGCTGATGTGACGCTATGCCCGCTCGGGTATTCGGGGAAAGGAGGAGTTTGGATGACCGTGTTCCAATCGGGATCGATCAGTTCCTGGACATAGGTGATCGGCCGTACAAGGTCCGTTCGGAATTTCTCGTTCCAACAGGCGATGACACCATCGTACATGGCCAGTGCACACCACGTGTACGCTTTGGTCGTGGTGTGGAGGTCGCTCTGTTGTGCGCGTGAATGCGTCGAAACGATGTTGAGCCAATGGCCCGGTGGGCTTATCCGGTGTTCCTGCGTGACCATGTGCCCACGATGGGAGGAGATGTTCGGGTTGTCATCCCAATACAAGGCGATCATGCGCGTGGAATCCGTCAGGTTCATTGCGCCGTCATACACCTCCTTGACCATGGCGTGGAACGCGGAACCCGGATCGGTGGAGTAGGGTGGCATGGGTGGGACGGTATCAAAGGCAGCGTTCGGGATCATCATGGGTCGGATCTTTTGCCAATGGGGTTCCAGCGCTGTGGTGTAATCCGGAGAGGTCTCCACCCAATGGCCGGGTTCCTTGGAACTCGTGAAGCGGTCCAAGGTTCGCGTGGTCACGTAACCATCGCTCTTCATCCAAGGAGCGAATGCATCCGCCACGGCTTCGGCGGTGCGGACCGAGGCCTGGATCCCTATTTCCGGTATTCCATGCGCTTTGGCCTTCGCGAGAAAGACATCCGCAAGGCCATCCAGTTCGAATTCCGAAAAGACCACCGTCCGACCGATACGGCAGAAGGCCAAGAGCGCAGTGAGTTCGGCATCGGCCCCATCGGTGTTGATCGTCGATAGGTCGGGGGCGTCATGGATCAACGGCAATACCGGTTCCAATTCGTTCGGTCGGAAGAGCCTCAACGTACCATAGTGAGCAAGATGGGGGTACACATACACCCTTGCGGCAACGGGTGGGCTGAAGCCATCCACCATGGCCACCTCAAGGAGTTTGCGGTTCGCCGTACGAAGGTCCTCCGCCCCAAAAGCGGGTCCTGCGGGCGTCGTTGGTCCTTGGCACGCGGTCCATAGGAGCAACGGTGCCACAAAGGATGCGTACCGTGTCGATCGAATAAAAGGGGAAAGCTGCATGCATGCCATTGTTGGGTCGGAAGCACAAGTTAGTTTTCTGGCCAGGATCGGAAAGCTACCGAGGAAGAACACCAATACCTACATTCGGACATGCCAGAAAGGCCAGAGAAAGTCTGCTTGGAATGCGGAGAGAAGATCGTTGGTCGGACCGACAAACGGTTCTGTTCCGATGCGTGTCGGAACCTATACCACTACCACGCGAACAACGCGCCGATAAACTACGTGCGCAATGTGGTGAACGCCCTGAAGCGGAACAGGCGGGTCCTATCCGAGCTCAATACAGGGGTGGACGGGAAGACGAAGGTGCATCGGGACAAGCTCCTGGAACGCGGGTACAGCTTCATGTACCACACCAACACGCACAAAACGCGGGCCGGGAATACCTACGTGTTCTGTTTCGAACAAGGCTACCTGGAACTCGCCGAGAACTGGTTCATGCTCGTCCGCAGGGATGAATACCTGGGCCGTGCAGGGGACGCCAAGAAGAGCGATCAGGATTAGCCGAGCGCCCAGATCAACAGCACGCTCATCGCAAGGACCATCAAGGCCACCAATACCGGCCCACCGATCTCGTTCTGTTCAGCTTCTTCTGGGAAATGGCCTTCGAAATGATGTTCGCTCATCGGTTCTGCTTGTGTGCACAAATATAGATGCCATGGTCGACAACGCTTCGCGCGGACAAGAGTGACGGCAGGGCGTCCTTGTTCAATTCAAACTGAAGGTGGGTTGCCGCAGTACCATCCGGGCGATCACCGAGCTCTCATTGGACCGCATTCGCTGGATCATGGCCAGTACCTGTTCGTCCAGTTCGCGATCGCTCAGTTTGGCCAAGTCCCGGTACACCGGCAAGCTGCTCTTGCTCTTCAGGATGAGGGCTATTTTGTAGGAGCGTGACATCGTGTTATCAGGAAGACGAGGGAATGGGTGAAAGGGATGCCTGATACCGCGCCGGCTTTAGCCCTTGTGCAAGGAACGGCGCATGAACGGCCGGGAACGGTCGATGGAAGCGAACATGGAACCTGAACACCGGGCCGGTCGCCACCGGCCTCGAGGTGACCTTCGCCTTACTGGGAACAACAAGCCCCTGCGATACGGTCGCAAGGGCCTGGTCGGGGTGAGAGGGTTCGAACCTCCGACCTCGTCGTCCCGAACGACGCGCGCTACCGGGCTGCGCTACACCCCGAGGTCGGGGGCAAATGTAAACGGAACCATTGGATCACCGTTGTTGGTTCAAGCATCGAACTTGTACCCGATCCCTTTGATGGTTTTGATGCGTTCGTCCCCGATCTTCTCACGGAGCTTTCGGATGTGCACATCGATCGTGCGGTCGCCCACGAACAGTTCGTTGCCCCATATCTGACCGTAGATCTCATCCCGCTTGAATACCTTGCCCGGCTTGCCGATCAGCAGCACCAGAAGCTCGAATTCCTTTTTGGGCAATTGGATCTCCCTGTCACCCACGTAAACCATGACCCGTTCCAGGTCCACGCGAACGCCGTTCGATTCGAGCACGCGATCCTCGGTCTGTTCACCGCCACGACGCTTCAGCAGGGCTTTCACCTTCGTGACGAAGACCTTGGGCCGCACGGGTTTCGTGATGTAATCGTCCGCACCTGCCTCGAAACCCGCGATCTGCGAGTAATCCTCACCGCGCGCCGTCAGGAAGGTGATCAAGGTGTTCTGGAACTCGGGGAGCTGGCGCAGTTGCATGCATACCTCCACGCCGTCCATACCGGGCATCATGATATCCAGTACGATCAGGTCCGGATGGCCGCTCTTGGCCGCTTTGATCGCATCCTTTCCGTTCAGCGCGGTTTGCACCATATACCCTTCCCGCTCCAGATTGTACTTCAATAGCTCCAGGATATCCGGTTCGTCATCCACCAGAAGGACCTTCTGCGTCAATGCTCCTGTCATACGGTCGTTCATTGCTCGCTGCAAAGGTGGGCTGCTGTGGGCCGGGGTGTGTTAAGGGTCGGTCAAATATAGGTTAAGGCCTGACCCTGTCCGGGGCACACGCAATGCGCGAAGATGCCATCCTTCGTGTAATTTCGCCCCGTTCGCGGGAGTAGCTCAGTTGGTAGAGCATCAGCTTCCCAAGCTGAAAGTCGCGGGTTCGAGTCCCGTTTCCCGCTCAACGCCCCTTGGTCCACCGAGGGGCGTTCCTGTTGGTGCCGTCGTCATCCACATCGTACGGTTGAAGTCGGCCCGATCCGATGGGAACGTTGCGTTCCACCACATGCTAAGTTCGGCCCCTGATGTCCTCGAAGGAAGAGCCTGTCGTGATCCGTGTGGTGGAGTTGTTCTCCGGTGTCGGCGGGTTCAGGCTCGGGTTGGAGCGGGCTTCTGGCGCGGTGGACTTCAAGGTCGTCTTCAGCAACCAATGGGAACCGGCCCGCAAGGCGCAGCATGCGTCGGATGTGTACGTGGCCCGTTTCGGCGCGGAAGGCCATAGCAGTGCCGATATCGCGACCGTGCCCACCAAGGCCATCCCCGCTCACGATCTGTTGGTGGGTGGCTTCCCCTGCCAGGACTACTCCGTGGCCAGCACCCTGAAGAACAGCAAGGGCTTGCAAGGGAAGAAGGGGGTACTGTGGTGGCAGATCCACAGGATACTGAGCGAGAAACGGACCCCGCCGTCCTACCTGATGCTGGAGAACGTGGACCGCTTGCTGGGTTCACCGGTGGGCCAACGGGGGCGTGACCTTGCGGTGATGCTTCGTTCGTTGGACCTCTTGGGTTATGCCGTGGAGTGGCGCGTGATCAATGCTGCGGAGTACGGTATGCCGCAACGTCGGAGACGTGTATTCCTGCTCGGCTACCACAAACGCACCGCGCAATACAAGGCCTTGCGAAAAGCCGAGCCGGAGGACTGGGTCCTGAGGGCCGGTCCGATGGCTAAGGCCTTTCCGTGCGCGAAGGAGGCCCCGGCAACAGGGTTCAGCATTGAACGGGACCTGGATGAATTGAGCACGGACTTCGGAACAGGGAAGGCCCGCAGCCCCTTCGCGAATGCCGGTGTCATGATCAATGGAAACGTGAGGACCTTGCCGACCAAGGTGACGTACGATGGCCCGATGGCCATGCTGGGTGATATCCTCCAACCCATGAAGGACGTGCCGGCCGAGTTCCTCATCCCCCGGAAGGACCTGGAGCAGTGGAAGTACCTGAAGGGCGCCAAGAGCGAGGCGCGTATCTCCAGTCTCAATGGGCATTCGTATGCATACTCCGAAGGGGCCATGGTGTTCCCGGATGCTTTGGACAAGCCTTCGCGCACGGTGATCACCGGCGAGGGTGGGCGCTCACCCTCCCGTTTCAAGCACGTGGTCGCGCAGGATGGCAAACGCTTCCGCAGGCTCACGCCGGTTGAGTTGGAACGATTGAACATGTTCCCGGACGGTCATACCGAAGGGGTGAGCGATG
>JAGQVV010000199.1 GCA_020437805.1 Flavobacteriales bacterium | reverse complement strand
ATTGGGTGCCAAATGGGTGGATCCCGCGAACAAGAACATCCTCACTCCCACCATTGAGATAGAAGAGACCGGAGTAAATGCAACGAGGAGCGATTGGGCACTGGAACATCGGATCCGAAGCTTTGATCCTGTTGCTGGCCACTATACAACCTCGCTGGCAAATACTGAGTGGCAACCAACACGATCTTACGTAGCAGAGAACGAGGGTTGGAAGTACCTCGGTAGGCCTACACTCTTTGGTCCGCGAATGCAGATATTGGAACAAAAGGACATGGCAAATGGCTATCAAGCGAGCAAGCTCAGCCTGACCGAGCGCACGCCGATCGCCCAAACCGCCAACTGCAACTTCAACAGTTTCACGTATTGTTCATTCGAGAACAGCAAGCAATTTTCGACCGGAACATGGTTCGATGGGGAGGTGACAGCTACTGGGGCCACGGGTGTAGTGCTACAACCCGGATCGACTTCGTTGAGCGCCCATAGTGGGAACAGCTACGTATCCGTCCCGGCAGGATCGACCGGCGCATACTTCCGATCCGCACCGAGCCCGGTCACGGACGGGAGCGAGCTGTTACAGACCGGCTTGATGTGTGGCAGGACCTATCGCGCCATGGTCTGGATACATACTTCAAGTGCTGCGCAGGCGAAGCTACGTATGGGATTGACCGGCTCATACACGACAGAGGTGTCCACAAGTATGAGTGACCCAGGGGCCCTGCAGGTGGGCGATTGGATACGGCTGGATGTTCAGATCACCGTGCCAGTGGATTACACCACATCCTCCACCGATCAAGGATTGACCGTTCGGATCGACAATAGTGCGGGTTCAGCCCCAGCCTACTTCGACGACCTCTTGTTCTATCCTGTGGATGGAAGTTTCAGTGGGGCGGTGTGGGACGAGCGATCGGGAAGAATGACCGATGCCATCGGCCCGGAAGGATTCTTGACGCGCTACACCTATGCTGCCGATGGCAGTGTGATCCTCGTGGAACAAGAGACCGAGAACGGTTTCTCAAAGGTCCAAGAGAACAGTTTCGGGTTCGCGAAGCCTTTCTGAATATTATTCAAACAGCATTACGGACATGCGTATTCCAAGGATCATCATTTTCCTGTGTTGCCTTCTACAACAAGGCATTGGTTGGGGGCAGCTCAATGATTACATCCGATACGGTGTATCCCCGAATTCAATACCCATGACCTTGATCGAAGGCGGTGGATTGGGGAGGGCCATCGCAGCTATCGGCGACCTGAACGGAAACGGCAGAGTTGATCTGGCCGTTTCAGGATCGGTGGATGACGGTGGCGTGTTGAAAGACGCGATCCACATCCTCTTCATCGGTCCAGGTGGTACGGTCGATAGCGTTCATACCATTGACGGAACCGGCACTCTAACAGGTTTCATGGCCGTGGCCGATCAAGGCATAGGGCATAGCTTAGCGCCAGCCGGGGACCTCAACAACGATGGCACACCAGACCTAGCTGTGGGTGCCCCGTACATGGACGCTGCAGGCACTGACGCGGGTGGTATCCATTTCCTATTACTGACACCTGAAGGGAGGGTCTTGGACGTGGTCTCGATGGATCGGAACACCACAGGCTTCTCCCCAGCTCCGGCCTTGGGTTCGGCTTTTGGTGCTTCGCTGACCAATATCGGCGATCTTGACCTGAATGGGCGTGATGAGTTTCTCGTTGGCGCACCGCTGAGCAATGATGGAGGGGCTGAGCGCGGCGCAGGGTACATCCTGTTCTTGGACGATGACCTGAACATCGATATGGTCATCCTTCTTGCCTACGCTTCTGGTGGCCTAGGCACTTGGCCACCTGCGGATAGCAGTCGGTTCTGCAGCGCTAGTGCACGAGCTGGAGACCTTGACGGGAACGGCGTACCGGATATCGCTGTTTCAACAACGGACCCTCTTGGTATTGGAAAGGTCCACGTTTTGTTCATGAACAAGGATGGCTCCGTGGCCAGTCGAAATGAGATCACTGAGGTCGGAGGTGATCCCTTGGCTTTCAATTCCGCTGGCTCCCAGTTTGGGCGGGCACTGGCTTTCCTTACGCAACAGGATACCCTCGTGCGGCTCGCTGTGTCCAATGCGACAGGAATTTGGGTGTTGGACGTGAACAACATAGGCGAGGTTACCCAACGACAAGAAGTCTCCAACAACGCAACGCCGGAGGTGTTCTTCGCACCATACGACAGCACGGACGCCTTTGGCTACGGGCTGTGCGCAGGTATCGATCTGGATGACAATGGCGCAGAAGAGCTACTGGTCGGAGCGCCCGGAGCATTGACCGGTAGCATTCAAAGTGGGACCATTTGGGCGCTGACAGCCGCACCACCGCCAACAGAACCCAGGATACTTGCCACCATTTCGACCATGACCGCTCCGCATTCCGCGACGGGAACGATCGAGATCCAAGCGACAGATCTGCCACAGCCAGGTACCGAAATATTCTGGCAAACCCATGGGTCAAGCGACACACGCTTGACCATGCTGAAGGACGAGAACGCTGAACTGACCATCACGTTTCCCGACAGCAGTACGATCTCCAAATTCTACTCCATGGGGTACCCTGTGCATTGGCGCCAAGACAGCACCAATGCCACCCATCGACTCGACCTCCAACCAAAGAAACAGGATCCCCTGGCTTACGGCACAGTAGCGACGAACCATTTCAGTGGTTCCGGGGATCATTGGGTAGAATACACCTACGAGGAAAGAGCGGGAACTCGCTACTTCGGATTCAATGACAGCGCGGTGGTCCTGACCAACCATGAAAAGCTGCATGTTGGGCTGGTATTCATGGCGGATGATCGTGTATATAGTACTGCGGGCGGTGACATGATATACCTAGGGACCGCCTCCGCAGGAACCGTGTTCAAGATCGCACGGACCGGCACGAACATCATGATCCTCAGAGATGGGGTGGCCTACCCGGACACGCTCAGTACAAGCGCTGCACTAAAATTATACGGTGGAGTGATCGGGTATCACAGTAAGCTCAACGGCGTACGCACGTCCAATACACCTGGCCTGACCGTTGATCTTACCATACAGCACGTCACGCAAGAAGAGCCGGACATGGGCTCGATAACGCCTGTGATCCCATGGGGTGTGCCTCCGTACAGCTACCTATGGCACCAAGGGCAGCAGACCAGCTTCATAGACAAGTTGAAAGAAGGCGATCACAGCGTTGTAGTAACCGATGCCCTGGGGGACGAGGTCGAGGCTTTTGCCAAGGTCGCCTCTAATGCCACTGTCTTCAGTTCGGAAGGCATCCTTTTCGAGAACAATGAGCTTCAAAAGATCAGCTCGGATGGTTGGGAAAGTGCAACGGGCTTGTCGGAGAACATCGTTGCGGCCGGTGATAGTGGTTGGGTGCAGATCTCGATCATTGACCCGGATGTCGCCCTGGCCATCGCATTCATCGACACCCTGCGTGGAACAGGATTCTCCATGACCACCGAGTTCGGAAAAGTCAGTTCGGACTTGACCGGCAATAGTACTGGCTTGACATTCTTGGCCGGGAAGGAAGATGACCCGGTCAGCCTTGAGACCGGTGACGTTCTATCCATACACCGGGTCCTTTCTGGAACGCAGACCGAGATCCATTTCAAGTTGAACGGGAACTCGGTCCTCGCCTATGTCGATACGGAGAACGATCGCGAACTCGTATTGGACCTGCAACTTTCGTTGGCCGGCCAAAAGGCAGAGAAATTGATCGGTCGTTTCAGTCGGTCCACCCAATACATGGATTGCAACACACCGTGGAACCATGTGATCGAAAAGACCTATAACGAGGATGGTTCATTAAGTAGCATGTCAAAGGTGTTCATGGACCATTTGGGCCGGACCATCCAAGTGCAGGCCAAGGACCTGAGCGCGAACAACGTGTTGGTGACCCAAACGGTGTATGATCGCTTCGGTCGCCCGGCATTGCAAACGCTCCCTGCTCCGATCTACACCACCTCCGTCAATTGTTACCGGTCCGGATTCATAACGACCCCGGACGATGACGCTTTCGCAGCCGCGCACTTCGATAGGCCGGTGTATTCCGGTGCCCCGGGGGAGGTGAACACGCCAATCGGGGTGCGCCAAACCACCCAAGGCACCTTGGGTTGGTATTACAGTGACGCCAACAGTCGTGAGAAATATGTCCCGGCAAGTGCATACCCCTATACGCGAACGATCTACCAGCACGACGCAACCGGTAAACCCATGGCGATGCACGGGCCAGGCGAAGCACATAGACCAGGCAGTGGCCATGGCACCCGCAGCTTCACCTTCAACGGAGGCGACATCCTACCGCGCTTCTCCCACCCGAACAAGTGGGGAAGCTTGAACGTACACAAGACGATCAGCATCGGCCCGGATGGGATAGAGACCATTGCCTATAGCAATGAGGAAGGGCAACTGCTGGCCACCTGCCGAAGCGGAATGGCAAGCGACTGCCCACTACAGCAAGTTCGTACGCGTATGGAGACCGATGGGGAACGGCATGTGGACATCCATGTACCCGCCTCGCAGAAACAAGTGCATGGGAACGTGTCCAGTGTGCGACTACCACGGACCTTCAGCAGCACCTTCGACTGGAATAACCAGGTCAACCACCGCCTCATGGACATCGCCACCGGGAAGGTGCTGGAGTTGGGGCTGGATTATCAATACGCGACCGTGACCGTCGCCGGTCAAAACCAAGACCACTATGTCCGCTTTCTTGGGGGCTACGCCACAGGACCAAGCTACTTGCGTGTGAGCTATGAATTGAATTTGGTCCTGCCCACCAACCCCCAGCCCCACCAAAACCCCACTGCACTGCGCAACCTTCCCGACCAAGAAGTGTGGTACACCTTGGACTATGGCCACTGGAGCTTACGCCAGTACAGCGAAAAAGGCGAACTGATCACCGTGGTCCCGCCCGAGGGGGTGAACTGCGATGTGGAGTACGTGTACAGTGTAGAAAGCTATCATAACAACGACACCGAGTTCCTCTCGCTTTGTACATGGGGCGACGTTCCGAACGACGGTACCAATGACCTGGTGCGATTACCCGGCACCGTGGACGATGTGGTCGGCACCGTGCTGTTCGATTTCGAACAGGACATCGTGGGCGCTGCCGATCTCCCCCCACCGGGCAGCATCAGTTCAACCATCATCGTGGATGCAGTACTCTTTGGTGCTGAAATGATCCCGATAGAGGATGACCACATCGGCCACATCTATGCTGAGCGCGACCAGCGCACGAACCCCTGCAATTATGTTTTCCACGACCCCAACCCGCCCGTGGTGCTTACCGAAGCCGCCAAGGATCTCGAATACATGCTGCGGCAGCAGAACATTGATATCCCGATCCGGCAGGAGAAACGCCACGAGCCATTCCGGCCGATCGCAGGCAGCCCGAAGCTGTTCAACCCGAACCCGGTGAACGAACCCTGGGACCCGTGGGACGAACCGAATCCCCAAGTGGACCCCTGTGAAGGGCATGTACCGCAGGCCCATGGCCGCTACAGGATCGTATTGGACTATTACTATTTGGATAGCGACAACGGCAATGCAGAGGTGCTCTTTGACACCCAAGTGCACGGAGCCACTGTGATGCGTAGGTGCGACTGCGAACTCTATTGGAGCACGGGAGTGACCCATCCGGTCGTTTTCCCTCCGGATATCGTGGCCCACGCCAGTTCATTCCGTATCAAACTGAAGGAGGTGCTGGTGAACACCACATGGAACGCATGGGAACCCTTTGTGCCCTATCATGGCGCCCAGTACATCCATGACCTGGTCCGCTTCCTCATGATCAATTTGAACATCGAGAAGCACAGCGAACCAGTGCTTGTGGAGCCCATCCACCGGATGCAACAGACCTATACCTATGACGACCTATCGCAATTGGTGCAAAGCACCGATCCCGATCGCGGCACTGTGGAGATGGTCTATGATGAACGTGGCATGCTCCGCTTTTCCCAGGATGCACAACAAGCCGTGGCAGCTACAGATGGCACCAAGCGCTTCAGCTTTGTTGACTATGACCAAGGCGGACGCACGACCCGTTCCGGTGTGGCCCGATACCATCCCGGCAACAGTGCACATATCCAATTCCGCACGGCGCAGGCCACCGGCACACCGCCACTCCTGTCAACCATTACTACGGAAGTACTGAACGGCAGCCAAGCATTCCCTGTGGCGCAAGTGCTGGAAGAGGTGAGCGAGTTGGCCTACGATATGAACCAGGCCGACTTCCCGAGCAGCGAATACCCGAGCTACAAGCAACACGTGCCGCCCGGTGCGCTCGCCCGCAGTGGGAATGCCGAAAGCACCACGTGGTACAGTTACGATGTGCGCGGCCGCCTCAGTTGGACCGTACACCATACCGTGGGGCTGGCCAAGTACCACACCCTGCATTACTACTACAACGGCAAGGGTCAATTGGAACGCGCCAGCTACCAGCAAGGTGAGGCCAAGGAATGGTTCGACCATTGGTACCAGTATGACCGCAACGGGCGGCTGCGCAAAGTGCTTACCGGCAATGATGGCCTCTTGGCCAACGCTGCTGAACGTGCCGAATACCGTTACTACGCCCATGGTCCGTTGAAGCGGGTCGAACTTGGCGATGACCTGCAGGGCATGGACCATGCCTATACCATACAGGGTTGGCTCAAGGCCATCAACTCCCCGGACGAGCAATGGCGCGACCCCGGAAAGGATGGCGTGGCAGGAACCGCCAACGCCGCCTTCGCACCCGACCTCTTCGGCATGGCCTTGGACTATTTCAATGGCGACTATACCCGCAGCGGAAGCGGCATCACCTCCCACATTGGTAGCGAGGTGGCCGGTTTGGCGCCGGACAACTACAACGGCTTGGTGCGTGCGCAACGCTGGAACAACCGCGCGCTCACCAACGGCTTGTACAACTTCCAAGGCCAGGCCCTCTCTTACAGCTACAACTACGATGCCTTGGGCCAATTGACCAAGGCCCAGTTGAGCACCGTGCACGGTACCGCCCAAGGTGCCACGCCATTGGCCGCCTACCTTACCGTGAAGGAGGACTACAAGACCTGGGGCATGAGCTATGACCGGAACGGCAACCTCTTGACCCTGAACCGCCAAGGCCAAACGCCACAAGGGCTGGCCATGGACCAACTGAGCTACCACTACACCGAAGATGCGCAAGGCAACAAAACACACAACCGCCTGGCGCAAGTGACCAACGCTGTAAGCAGCTTCAACTACCCGAACACCGGGCTGCCCCCCGACCAAGGCACGGACAACTACACGTACAACGAGCTGGGGCAATTGGTCGGGGACACCAAGGACGGCCGCTACTTCAGCTACTACGCCCACGGGCGGGTGAAGACCGTGTACAGCGATCCGGCCCGGACCTTCAAGCTGGCGCATTTCACCTACGATGCACAGGGCAAACGCCTGATGAAAGAGAGCTACGCCACCGATGGCAGCACGCCTACCGAACGGACCTGGTACCTGCGCGATGCCAGCGGTGCAGTGATGAGCTACATCCAACAGGACCTGATCACACAAACACGCACAGAGGAACTCCCCATTGCCGGCGTAGGCAGCTACCTGCGCGAGGCACAGACCGTGCGCTACGACATCACGGACCACCTGGGCAATACCCGCGTTTCCTTCATAGTAGGAACGAACGGCCTCGACGTGATCGAAGCGCATGACTATTACCCGCATGGGGGCCTCCTACCCGGCCGCCAGCTGAACGGCAGCAATGGCAGCCCCCTCGCCTACCAAGGCCAAGAATTCGACCCCGAGGTGGGCCTTACCGCCTTTGACCTACGCCAATACGACGCCCGCTTGGGCCGCTGGCTCACCACCGACCCCTACGGCCAGCACTACAGCCCATACTTGGCCATGAGCAACAACCCGGTGAGTTTCGTGGACCCGGATGGGGGGTATGATGGCTATTGGGTGGACGGCATTCAGGTGTTCGGGTTTGACATGGCCGATCTCATGTTACAGTTCGAACGCAGCGGCGGTGCTTTCGACCTCGCTATTTACACAACGGATGCAAATGGCCGGCTCAGCTATGGCGAAGATCTCTATAACGTGATCATGGAGAACGGCAATCTGAAGAGCGCGAAGTACACCTACGCTCAGATGGTCCGTGTCGCAGAAGCAAGTTATCACCAGCCCGATGGCAGCATCTCGATCGTCTCCACCACAATATTCCGAGACCCGCATACTGGTCGTTCCTGGGCTGAAGCGAATGGCGTAGTTGCGATGTCGCGCAGGCAGTATGGGACCATTGCAAGCCGATTTCAGGGGCTCCATCAAGTAGTTGAAGAACGCGATGCGCAACATTTCATCGCAGATATTGCAGGCTTCGCACCTGGTCTTGGAGAAGCTGCCGATATTCTCAACATCGGGCTGTATATTCGCGATGGCGACTACAACAGCGCGGGCTGGAGCACATTGGCCGTCATCCCCGCTGCGGGCGTACTGGCAACACTTTACAAATGGAGCAAACGTGCGGACAAAGCGGTTGAGGCGGCGAAGAGCGTAACCAGAAATAACTACAATCAATACGAGACGCTTTTTGAGGCCTCGATATCGGGAACAACACGCAATTCACATCGCACTTCCGCAAACAAATTGTTCCATCAATCTCTTGCTAGCGACCCCGCCCTTCGCCAAGCGTTCAATCAAGAACTCGGATCCGATGTACTCCAACACATGAACTCAGGTACCGGACGGCATTTGCTTAATCCACCTGGAACCGTTTGGCATCACCCGATTGATAAACCTGACGTCCTACAGCTACTCCGGCAGGGAGAGCATACCAATCCGCTTCTACAACCCGTGCTCCATTATGGACCGAATAGGACGGGAGGCTACGGTATAAACTACGGAGGCAACTGATGAATATGCAGGAAATTAGAGAAACGAATTTGAAGGTCGCGAAAGGGTTGGGCTATCCGGTCAATGAACGCCTTCCCTTCATGGACGAAGTAAATCAACTTCGGAGCTTGGCCGATGCCGCAGAACGGTTGCTGTGTCTTAACGCAGTTGTGGCCTGTTCCTATGGCTTCCCAAAAGACAAGGCTATTAAGTGGCTAATCCGTGAAGGGGCATTCGATCATCTCGCCCAAAGTGAGCAAGACTATCTTTATTCCAGCTCTAATGGGGCTACCAATGCACAGAAACAATGGCAAGTTGAATCAATTTGGGCATTGGCGTGGTGTGTAGGGTGCCATGACGATCTGGATTTTGCCGACTCGTGTTCCGACAGCCTGATCCAAATGCTTCCTAACCTTGCTAAGGATGTAACGACCGAGGCTTTTAAAATGGGGCTGAAGCTCCGGGCCAAATCTGAGATAGTTTTGAAAGCAGATCTTGTGTACTGCCTCCACTGGGCTGTTCGAAATGCTGAAATCAACGGCCAGAGGACTCCCGGAAAGGTACCTGCCAATGTTGTCGCCGAGCGACGCCGCGCCTTGGAATGGATGATTAGCCAAGATGATTGGGACGAGGTAACTCTTGATACTTGACCCCCCATCGCATGCTGTCGCCGGAACAACGCCCCCCTGCTTGCGCGAGTTTGACTCGTCCTGAAATGGGTTTAGACCACTGCAGGGCGCCCGTTGCTCGCGGGTCCACAATCACAAACCCACGCCGGGTCTGCTGGAGGCGACCCTGCGCTTCGTAGTAAAGTGCTTACCGGCAATGATGGCCTCTTGGCCAACGCTGCGGAACGCGCCGAATACCGTTACTACGCCCATGGCCCGTTGAAGCGGGTCGAACTTGGCGATGACCTGCAGGGCATGGACCATGCCTACACCATACAGGGTTGGCTCAAGGCCATCAACTCCCCGGACGAGCAATGGCGCGACCCCGGAAAGGATGGCGTGGCCGGCACCACCAACGCCGCCTTCGCACCCGACCTCTTCGGCATGGCCTTGGACTATTTCAATGGCGACTACACGCGAAGCGGAACCGGGATAACATCGCACATCGGTAGCGAGGTGGCCGGTTTAGCGCCGGACAACTTCAATGGCCTGGTGCGGGCGCAGCGCTGGAACAACCGTGCCCTTGCTACTGGCCTTTACAACTTCCAAGGCCAGGCCCTCTCGTACAGCTACAACTACGATGCCTTGGGCCAATTGACCAAGGCCCAGTTGAGCACCGTGCACGGTACCGCCCAAGGTGCCGCGCCTTTGGCCGCCTATGTTACCGTGAAGGAGGACTACAAGACCTGGGGCCTGAGCTATGACCTGAACGGCAACCTCTTGACCCTGAACCGCCATGGCCAAACCCCACAAGGGCTGGCCATGGACCAACTGAGCTACCACTACACCGAAGATGCGCAAGGCAACAAGACACACAACCGCCTGGCCCAAGTGGCCAACGCGGTAAGCAGCTTCAACTACCCGAACACCGGGCTGCCCCCTAACCAAGGCACGGA
Source organism: Flavobacteriales bacterium (assembly GCA_020437805.1). Lineage (GTDB taxonomy): Bacteria > Bacteroidota > Bacteroidia > Flavobacteriales_F > PHOS-HE28 > PHOS-HE28. Next base: position 135 of record JAGQVV010000199.1, on the reverse strand, counting down.
CAACTACACGTATAACGAACTAGGCCAATTGGTCGGGGACACCAAGGACGGCCGCTACTTCAGCTACTACGCCCACGGGCGGGTAAAGACCGTGTACAGCGATCCGGCCAGGACCTTCAAACTGGCGCATTTCAC
>JAGQVV010000198.1:1989-2152 GCA_020437805.1 Flavobacteriales bacterium | reverse complement strand
TTTCTCCAAGGGTCGTTGGGTGATCGGCTGCTCTTTGCCTTGCGGACCCGTTCCTTCAGCTTGCCAACGTAGCGCATCGCGTCAGAGGTCCACGGCTGAAGGATGTAGAAGTCGTCACAGAACAGGGCGAAGCGTTCGCCCACCTTGCCGCTTTCGAGGGCCT
>JAGQVV010000198.1:0-1928 GCA_020437805.1 Flavobacteriales bacterium | reverse complement strand
GAGCCACGAAGGACAGTGACCCGCAACGATCACCCTGTCATGGGGAAAGTTGCGGGCCACCGATCGAAGTGAATACCTGAGTTCGTTGTGTCGGCAGATGGATACCGTACCCACCACATACAGTACATCCATCACCTGTACACTTCCATCCCTTCGATCGTCATGGGCTGCGTACCGCCCGGATCACTGCCCTCGAAGGAAGAGCCGATGACCGTTGATAGGATGACCCCGCTTGGAACGTCGATGGTGAGGTTGGTCTTTACCCCGGCCTTGATCGTGGCCACTACCGTACCGTTCACGTAGACCTTCCCATCGGGCGCGAGTTTGGTGATGTCGTTGATCCTTGTCCAGTTGCCGATCGAGGCAATGGTCAAGCCTTGGTAAACCACCTTTGATGCCGATCCGGTCCATGGGTAGGACGTGCTGGAAAGGACGGTGATCTTACCACCGCTGATCGTACCACGGGACCATGAATACTTGGGGGCTATGTCCGTCCCGGTCGTGGCCACAAGGTTCGGACCCGATCCGCTGAAGGTTGTGGTGAACCCGGAGGAAGGTGGAGGGGTCACCGTGCAGGCTTCGGTCTCTTCGATGCTTGCCGGTTGGTTGGTGGTCGGAGTGCATCCGAGCGGGCTTGTCACATAGTCCGTGATCCGTGAACGCATCCCGTTGGAACATGCGCTCCACGTTCCGGGGGTGCCAAGTACCCACGAACAGGACGTTGGCGGCGGTGGTGGAGGTGCGGTCGAACCGTAGGCCGGTGTGCAGTTCTGATAGTTCCACGTTCCAGCACCAACGTACCCGCCTAACCTGTCCTTACATGCACAAGCTGTTTTGGTCAGCGCCCGGTTGCTTGTCATGTTGCCCTCATGGGTCCATGTGAAGTTGATCGGCACACAGTACGGCGGGTGCGACCACCTCGAAGTACCATCCTGAAGCAACGTAGCGTAGGACCCAACGCCGGTACTGTTCCCGCATTCACGATACCCGCGAACGTCAAGCTGTGCCGGATAGCCTTGGGCGTTCACCACGAAAGCCGCATCCATGCGCGATCCTTCGAGGGCTTGCATGGATACCCCGGTCATAAGGATGTTGAACGCGCCCCGTGCGGTGAGTGCGATCTGAAAGCGGTTGGGTTGTCGTGTGCCGGTCTCGTTCTTGCACAGGTCAAAGACCAACGTTCCGCCGCCCGGATATGCACCCGCATCAACAAGGATCAACGTAGGGTTGTCGTCACCGGAAAGGGTGTTGAAGTATCCGGTATTGACCGATCCCTCGGTGAACAGGAACCCGGCCACGCCGTTGGAGAATGCCGATAGTTGGTGACCGCTTCCGGGCGTTCCCTTTCTGAAGTGGAACCCGGATGTATTGAACCCGATCGAGTACACGTTCTCGACCACGGAAGTTTCGCCGGCATCGTGTGAAGCGAAGCCATAGGACACGAACGAGGGGTCGTAGACCTTCGATCCATAGCCACCTTCAAGGCGAATACCGGACACGTTGTAGCTCTCCTGGTATCCCTCTTTTCGTAGGTAGTTCTCCGTCTGCATGCAATTACGCTCCGGGAATACGCGCGAGATCCATTTGCCGTGATCAATGGTGATCCTCGTTCCGCCCGTTGAAACACTGCCGTTTGACCAATTCCCCGACCCTTGGCCGATGACCGTATTGTAGGCCACAAGGCACGGTATTTTGGTGTCCCAAGCGCCATGAGGCAGGATGATCGTAGCGCGAGATCCGCAACCATCACCGTAGTTGATGTACGTATCACCAAGAACCGCGTCGGTCTTCCAGATAAGCTCGTTGTACCATGCCTCAAATTCCCCAACGGCCAACACTTCGGCCTGCGTCATGGCCAGCTTGCCCGGTCCTTGCCATTCGCACCAACCCACGAAAGCAGGAAGCGCGGCCTTTGCAGCGGCATAGGT
>JAGQVV010000197.1:389-8269 GCA_020437805.1 Flavobacteriales bacterium | reverse complement strand
AAGCGCACCACGATCATCAACTGCTTCGGGTCGGTGATGCCGATGGTCTTCAGGAAGGAGATGAGCAGGTAATGCAAGCCCACATAGAAGAAGCTATGGCCGCTCGGTCGTGGAGCGTCACCCTGGTTCCAAGGCAACCAGTTGTTGTAGTCGAACCCATCCACCCAGCTTCCAGCCGCTTCGATGACCAGGAAATGATCATCATGGGCGAAGTACCCTTGGCTGAAGACCGCGGCCAATAGTCTCGGGACCAGCGCGATGAGCGTCAAGGACCAGATCGGCCAACGGATCTTCCGTTCATGCATCCAGGCGAGCATGGCGCGAAGCTATGGATGTGGGCTCCCTTCGGCTTCATAGTGAAGGGGAACGGATCTTTTCTGTGCTGGGGATCATGGACCATGTGTTCCTGGTGGCATTGTCAAGGATGTTCATGGGTCGCGATTTTCAAGGAAAGAGAGCCGTAGCTTTCGCCCCGATTTCCCTGTGCGGTAACGCCGTTAGGGGTTCCATGATCACCATCCGCTAAGGCGAGAGCAAGATGAATATCCTTGTCCTGTCCAGAGACAGCAAGTTGTACTCCACACGGCGGTTGGTGGAAGCCTGCGAAGCACGTGGGCATACAGCACGGGTGGTGAACCACGTGAAGTGCGATATCCTTATCGAAAAGAAGAACCCTCAGGTCATCTATGGGGGGGTCGTGCTTCAGGATGTCGATGCCATAATTCCTCGGATAGGTGCGAGCGTGACCTTCTATGGTACGGCCGTGGTCCGACAGTTCGAAATGATGAAGGTCTTCACCACGACCGAGAGCCAAGCGTTGGTCCGAAGCCGGGACAAGCTGCGGAGCATGCAGATCCTTACACGGAGCGGAGTGGGTATCCCGAAGACCGTGTTCACCAATTATAGCAAGGATGTGGGCAGTATCGTGGATAGCGTGGGCGGTGCACCGTGCATCATCAAACTGCTGGAAGGGACCCAAGGCTTGGGCGTGGTGCTCGCCGACACCAAGAAAGCAGCCGTAGCCGTGTGCGAGGCATTCAATAGTTTGAAGGCGCGTGTGATCGTCCAAGAGTTCATCAAGGAGAGCAAAGGCGTCGATATCCGGGCGTTCGTCGTGGATGGTCGGGTCGTCGGTGCCATGAAACGGACCGGAAAGGATGGCGAATTCCGTAGCAACCTGCATCGTGGGGGGACCGCCGAGTTGATCGAGCTGACCCACGAGGAGGAGGTCACGGCATTGAAGGCCGTGAAAGCGCTGGGCTTGCAGGTGGCGGGTGTGGATATGCTCCAGAGCGAGCGGGGCCCGCTGGTCATCGAGGTCAACTCGAGCCCTGGTCTGGAAGGCATCGAAAAGGCCACTGGGCACGATATAGCCGGAGAGATCGTCCGCTTCGTGGAGCGGAACGCTTGAGGTTGTTACCCATGGACCGGGAAAGGTGACCCTCGGTGCGGTTGCCGAAGGGGTCAATTCTTCGGCTTCACCAAAGGGAACGAAGCACCGATCATCCAATTCCACTGCGCGAAGAAGAAGTGCTGATCGGCGTGGTCCGCTCGGGATGCCGTGGTACGGATGTCCGGCATGTGGATAAAGCCGCCTTTGATCTCCGTTTGGAGAAAGAAGGCTGAATAGAACTCCACGTTCAGTGCTGCAACCGCGCTCATCCCGTAGCCGGCCAAGTGGAACTCGTCATAGCGTTCCTTGTCCAATACCCGCGCATTCGTTTTCGGGAGCAGAATACCTGTACCGATACCTTCCGACAGGCCCACCTTCACCATTTTCCAGGAAAGCACCTGGTCGAACCGTCGTAGCTCGAGGTTCGCGTAGTTGAGGCCATCGGTATGCTCGAAGGTGAGGAGGTCTTCGGCCACAGCCATGGGAGTGTCGTCATACACACCATTGTAACCGGTCTCCGTGCCGCTGATGGTGCCGGAGACCCGAACGACCTGGTCTTGTTCCATCACGTATTTCATGTGGTCCAGACCAAAAGAAAGGCTGTAGTTCTCCCTAAGGAAATAGCCCACCCGGAAATCGTATTGCGGGATCGGTGCGGTCACCGGGCTGAAATAGACCTTCGGGTCGAAATCGGTCGGCCTGTCCCTTGCCACCACCTGTTTCAACGTGAAGTCATATCCTTCCCCGCGTAGGTGCACGTTCGATGTCGTGTACCATGCCCGGTTCCATCCCCAGTACACGAACATCCGTCCTTTTCGCACCGGATCCTGGGAGGTGCTCGGCACCTGGGCGAACGCGGCGGCCGTGAAGACAACAAGGAATGCGATGAGCACGATCCTCATGGGCTCGCAAAGCTACCCGACCAAGCCATCCGGAGCATCACCCCATGAGATTCTTGCCGCTCACATCAACCAGGAACCGGCCCCGAAGGAACTTGCGTCCAAGCAGGACCTGGTATTTCATATCGCTTCGGTCGAACAAGGTGAATTGGGTCCGGACCGCGAAACCATTGAGGCGGACCAAGGTGCTGATCAGGTAGCGATGGCTGATCGAGCCGTTGCTGCTCTTCACTAGCACCTTCCGGAATTTACGAAAGACCTTGGTCTTGCGCTTTCGTCCCATCTGGAAGGTCACCCACAGTTGCTTTTCTCCCTGCACCGTGCGTATGAGGATCCGCTGGTAGTGCAACGCACTGCGGTAGGCTCCGGTATCCACCTTGGCCTCTACACGATCCACCCCCAACCCGGGAAGGGCGATGTGCTCAAGGCGTCCGATAACGAGTTTTTCAGCTGCCATCGTCTCCCACAAAGGTGGTGGAAGCGGGCATGTTCCAACGGACCCCGGTAGCTGATTTTCAACAGGTATGGGCCCATATTCGGGTTCCGGACCGGAAAAGGCCCGATCTTTGCGAACCAAGTGAAAAGACCTTGATCATGAAGAATTACACTACCATCGTTCTCGGCGCCTTCTGCGCTTTGTTCCTCACCAGCTCCGCAGTGCATGCCCAAGAAGGCAACGTGAAGAGCTACGGTGATGCGATCGACGCGAAAGGGGCCATCAGCACTGCGGAACTCGTGAAGGTGATGGAAGAAAAGGAGGAGTTCACAACAAAGGTGGAAGGCGAGATCATTACGAGTTGCGCCATGAAGGGTTGTTGGATGGATATGCAGTTGCCCAATGGTGAGGTGATGAAGGTGCGCTTCAAGGATTACGGGTTCTTCGTACCCACAAAAGGGCTGGAAGGCAAGATGGCGGTGATGCAAGGCACGGCCACACGCGAGACACTGGACGTTGCCACCCTCCGCCACTATGCTGAGGATGCCGGAAAGAGCAAGGAGGAAGTGGAGATGATCACCGAGCCTGAGAACAACTTGATGTTCCTTGCGGATGGGGTGCTGATCACCTTCTGACCGACCGATGTTGGAAGCGAAAGGCCCGGGAACGTTCCCGGGCCTTTCTTGTTCAATTAGGAGGGATTTTGGATCGAGGCTTTGCCCGATCAGCTGTTCACAGCTCGTTGGTCCCGCTGTCAAAGCGCTTCGCATGGGAGGTACTTTCACGGCCTTGAACACGAGTTGATCCATCACCATGAAGAAGATCGCACTGGCCGTACATGGCGGAGCAGGCACCATCGCCAAGGAGCAAATGACCCCGGTACGCGAGAAAGCGTATCGCGAGGCCTTGGAGCGGGCGTTGAGGAATGGTCACGCGGTACTGTCCGAAGGAGGGGAGGCACTTGAGGCCGTGGAAGCGGCGGTGCGCGTTCTCGAGGATTCCCCTTTGTTCAACGCAGGGCGTGGCTCGGTGTTCAATGCGGATGGCCAACATGAAATGGACGCCAGCCTGATGCGCGGAAGCGATCTTGCGGCCGGTGCCGTGGCAGGCGTTCAGAACGTGAAGAACCCCGTGACCCTTGCCAAGCGCGTCATGTTGAACAGTGGACATGTGCTGATCAGCGGGAACGGGGCATTCGAGTTCGCACATAAACAGAAGATCCCGTTGGAGGACGACCAGTACTTCTTTGATGAGTTTCGCTACCAGCAGTGGAAGGCCGCTGCGGGAACGGATCAGGTCCTATTGGACCACAGCGACCCTGAGAGGAAGTTCGGAACGGTAGGTGCCGTAGCGCTGGATGAGCATGGGCATTTGGCAGCGGCCACCAGCACCGGTGGCATGACCAACAAGAAGTGGCAGCGGATCGGCGACAGCCCGTTGATCGGTGCCGGGACCTACGCGAACGATGCCACGTGCGCGGTGAGCTGCACGGGCAATGGTGAAAGTTTCATCCGTGCCGTGGCCGCGCATGACGTGCATGCCTTGATGGCATACAAGGGTCTGGAACTGGCCGAAGCCGTTCGTATCGTGGTCCATGAAAAGTTGCCTCCTCTGGATGGGGATGGCGGGCTTATTGCCTTGGACAACCGAGGAAACATCGTGCTGGACTTCAATTGCTCGGGAATGTACCGAGGTCGTGTGGGTGCGGACGGCGAATTCCACACAGCGATCTTCAAGTGATCGCAAGGGACGGGTGGGACAATGCTCCAAGCAATACTTCACCGGAAAGCAGCCTATGCTTCCAGTTCGTCCTCGACCAATGGATCGCCTTCATCTTCTTCCCCCTCGTCCTCGGCGACTTCTTCCTTGTTGGAGGATATCCAACGTTCGATCCATTCCGAATGCAGCAAGCCGTCCACCAACAGCGGACCGATGGTCGCGGCCGCCCAGGCCAACACCTTTCCACTGAAGCCTTTGGCCTTTGATGCCACGAACGCGGCCAACAGGCTCCCGGCGATGCCATGCTCTTTCCCGAACATCGCTCTGATCATCGGAACCGGACGTATGCCGGAAACAATGTCATGGATGGCGCTGGAGGCGAGTTCGGCGCGGTATTCCTTGTCGCGTAGATCCTCGAAGTGACCCTCAAGGAGTTCGCCGTAATGATCCACCAAAGCCTTGGCCTTCGCACGTTCCGCACGAAAGTGGGCCATATCACGATATGGAGTCCTCATCGCGACTGGCATTGATGATGTGCAAAATGATCATGTCCTTGATAGGTCGTCTACCGAAGATGAAAAAGAGCATCGCCAGAATGAGGTATGCTCCGGCTACGCATAGGATGCCCAACGGCAAGCTGTTCCATAGGTCGCCGAGATACAAACCCAATGCAAGGCTGCCCAGGAGCACCGCGCCCGCGACAAGCAACCCCATCAAGAGCACCACGGCCAGCGCGGCGGACATTCGGCCGAAGCGTTCGCTGACGATCAGGAGGGTGTATTCCTTCTGGGCCTCGAACCATCCTTTCGCATCATCGGTAACGTGATCCAGGAATACACCAAGGTCCGGAGGGGTCCTGTCCCCTGGACCTGGCCGAGAGGCGTCATGAAGATCGTCCATTCCGGTCCTAATTGGCGCTCTGTCGCACCGCTTCAGCAGCGCGCTTGGCCTTGCTGCTCACTTCCTTTCCGGCCTCCTCAACGGCATCAGCCATTGCCGATCCAGCGTTCCCGCGGGCCTTCTCGACCATGTCGACCAGATCCTTGCGGGCCTGCTTGGCTCGACGCTTGATCTGTTTGCGTGTTTCCTTTCCGGATCGTGGGGCGAACAATAGTCCAACGGCTGCGCCGATCGCGACGCCAGCGAGGAGTCCGAAGATCCCCATCTTGCTATCTCTTTGCATGTTCAATACTGTTTTTCATATGATGCGACCGGATCATCCGAGCGCTGCTTTCAAGATAGCAATTTTCGTGCGGTCTCCGATCCGGTATCATCCATATGCGCACAACCGCGGTGTTCATGGGACTTTCCTTGAGCATTGCTGAAAACCGGCACACGGACCATGTCGTTGAATAAGCACCACCAAAGTGTGGCGCTTGTTACCCGCCTCCCGAGGATCAACGCAACCACCTGCGTTCCATCACGAAAGTGCCGAAAGGCAGGATCGAGGCGAAGCCAAGACCGATGATGCGATCCACATCCCATTTCAGCTTCGTGAAAAGCGGGACCGCGGCGACCCAATACCAGATGAAGAGCACGCCGTGTACCCAACCCACCACCTTCACGGCCATTGGTTGGTCAGCCATGTATTTCAAGGGCATGGCGATGAACAAGAGCACGAGGAAGCTCCAGCCCTCTGCGATGGCTACATTCCTGAATCGCTGAATGAGGGGTCCATTGGACATCATGGTCAGTTCTTGGCGTCCACCGGAACACCTGCGAATTGCCGTTGATTCACGGAGTAGGTGTGTCCTTTCGAGATGATATGGACACGCATCCCCTCGATGCTGAAAGGTTGCCCCTCTTCCACATCGGCGAAATCGCTGTAGCTGATATCGTGGCCATCGAAGATCATCACCTGACCGCTCCCGATGGTCTCCAACATGTCCGCATTGGTGATCACCACACCGGTGTCCTCTCCTAGGCCGATGCCGATCGCGTTCGGATTGCCGGCAACAGCTTGCGTCAGCCGGCTGAACCGACCCCGCTCCACGAAATGGCTATCGATTATCACATCCTGTATCAGGGCTGCGCCGGTGGTCATCTTCACACCGCCTTTGATCAAGCCCGAGGCGCTGTGGCCTTGGTAGATCATGGTGCTGCTCATGCACATGGCCCCCGCGCTGGTCCCGGCGATCACGAAGCCGCTCTCCTCGTGGTAACGCCGTTTCATCAACTCCAAGAACGCCGTACCACCGAAGATGGTCGTAAGCCGGAGCTGGTTGCCACCGCTCATCATCACGCCATCGCATTTCGCCAAGCGTTTGATCATTTCGGGCTTCACGTCCTTGCGGTCACGGATCTGCATCACATCAAGGTTGGTCGCGCCGAGCCTGCCGAAGGCATCGATATAGTTCTGGCCCACTTCCTCCGGAATGCTGCTTGCACTGGTGATCACCGCAATGCGGGCATTATTGCCGCCGGCCTCATCCAGCACCCTTCGGAGGATCCCATCCTCGATGAAGGCATGGTTGAAGACCTTCGTATTGTGCCCGGCTTCGGGGGCCGTGCCCTTGTCCTCGTTACCGCCGATGGCGATCAGTTTCCCTTTTGGTGCCATGTAAGGTAGTTAGCCCCCGCCCCCCGATGGACCGCCCTTGCCGAGATGTACGGGCATGGATCGCCGCACTTGTACAGGAAGGTTGGACCTACGGCGACGAAAATAGGGGGAACGGTACCAGCGATCATACGCGAATGAAGTTTTGATGAACAACATGCACCTGCCTATCTTCCGCCTTCGCCGGACGGAAAAGGGGAAATGGGGCTATCCCTATCAACCGTTCCATCCGACCGTTGTTCAACATTCCAGCCATCTTACCATGCGCATCCTCGAACTCAAGGCCATGCGTGGCCCCAACTACTGGTCCGTAAGGCGCCACCACCTCATCGTAATGCGCCTGGACATCGAGGACCTCGAAGAGAAGCCCACGGACAGGATCCCTGGCTTCTACGAACGGATCCAGGAACTGCTGCCTTCGATGTACAGCCATCGTTGCAGTGAGGACCATGAAGGCGGGTTCTGGGAGAGGGTCAAACGCGGGACCTGGATGGGCCATGTGATAGAACACATCGCATTGGAGATCCAGACCCTCGCCGGTATGGATACTGGCTTTGGCCGGACGCGGAGCACGCGCGACCATGGGGTGTACAATGTGGTCTTCAGCTACGTGGAGGAACCCGTTGGCATATATGCCGCAAAGGCGGCGGTGCGGATCGCGGAAGCCTTGATCGCGGGAACGCCGTACGACCTCGCGAAGGACATCCAGCAGATGCGCGAACTCCGCGAGGAGAGCCGCCTCGGGCCCAGCACCGGAAGCATCGTCCAAGAAGCCGTCTCGCGGGGGATCCCGTACTTGAGGCTCAATGCCCAGAGCCTGGTACAACTCGGCCATGGCATCCACCAGAAACGGATCCGCGCCACCATCACCAGCCG
>JAGQVV010000197.1:0-383 GCA_020437805.1 Flavobacteriales bacterium | reverse complement strand
ACCAGCAATATCGGTGTGGAGATCGCCTGCGACAAGGAGGAGACCAAACAGTTGCTGGAGAGCTACGAGATCCCGGTACCCAAAGGGCGCGTGGTACGCACCGAGGAAGGGTTGGAAGCCGCTTTGGAGAGCGTGGGCTATCCGTGCGTGTTGAAGCCGATCGGTGGGAACCACGGAAGAGGGGCCACCATCGGGGTGAAGACCCTCGAAGAAGCCAAGGTCGCGTTGACGAAAGCCAAGGAGATCAGTCGGAGCGTGATCGTGGAACGGTACATCACCGGGCTGGATCATCGTCTGTTGGTGATCAACCACCAATTCATTTGTGCGGCAAAGCGGACCCCGGCCTGCGTGATCGGCGACGGCAAAAGCACCATCGAAGAGCT
>JAGQVV010000196.1 GCA_020437805.1 Flavobacteriales bacterium | reverse complement strand
CAGGAGAGGTGGGTGAGTGGCTTAAACCAGTAGTTTGCTAAACTGCCGTACGGGTTATTCTGTACCGGGGGTTCGAATCCCCCCCTCTCCGCAAGGTCCCGTCCGCGGGTCAATTCCTGGAACACTCGGGGTGTAGCGCAGTCCGGTTAGCGTACCTGCTTTGGGAGCAGGGGGCCGCAGGTTCGAATCCTGCCACCCCGACGAGTGTGAAGGGCCGTTCCCATAGGAACGGCCCTTTTCCATGCGCTTAACTTCGCCGCCTGAGGTCCCGTAGCTCAGCTGGATAGAGCACCTGCCTTCTAAGCTGGTGGTCGTTGGTTCGAGTCCAACCGGGATCACATGAAGATCGGAATGATCTCAGAGGGCCGAACCTCCCAAGACGTCAAGCATGCTTGAGCGTTTTGGGGGGTAGGCTTTGGATCGTTGCGATATACCTCAATGCCGACCTTTATAGGGTCATAGCGGGGAGGTTCGGGGTGGAAGGTTGCATGTCGTTCCACCTGTAACGGACGTGTTGTTCGTTTCTCCTTCGTGGTCCGTCCCCGTCTGTGCCGCAACTGGATCGAGCATCGGAAATGAAGCCGGGTGAGTGGTTCACGGTTGATCCCGGGTCACGGAATGGGGCATGATCCATCCTTGGATGCCCGAGGTGGGGATACAGCCATGTTCGAAATCCTCGACCGATCATCTTCAACGGCCGATGGACATGATCACCGCCCCTTCGAATGGGTTGTACACATTGATTTCAGGGCGATCCTAGGTGTTCGGGGAGTGAAAAAAGGCGATCGTTCTGCACGTTCGCGCATCCATCGGGCGGTGGAGGCGACTGGTCGAATTGTTGAATTCCTTCCGGTAGGAATCCACATTTCGTCCACTATAGGGCGCCATTTTTGCCCATCTCCGAACGCCCTGCAAGAACCATGAACATGAACCTCCGCTCCACACTTCTTGGATCAACGTTGTTGCCGTTGGCACTGAGCGCAACGACATACTATGTGTCACCAACAGGGAACGATAACAACAATGGCACTTCGCAGAGCTCGCCTTGGCGCACGTTGGCCCGGGTGCAGCAGTTGTCCAATTACGGCCAACCCGGCGATCAGATCCTCTTCGCTCGTGGTGGTAACTACTCCGGGCAGTTGCAATGGAACTCTTCCGGTACGTCCGCATCGAACATAGTTTTCGGGGCCTACGGTACAGGTGCACAACCGGTCATCAATGGTGCCATCCCCGTAACGGGCTGGACCCAGCACTCCGGGAACATATACAGGGCGAACGTGTCACAGTCCGTGAAGTACGTTTTCGTGAATGGTGCCTTGCAGACCTTGGCGCGTTATCCGAACACGGGTTGGTTGCGCGTGAACACCTGTAACAACACACAGCTCACCAGTTCGAACCTCACACAAGCATCCGGGCATTGGAATGGGGCCACGATGGTGTTGCGCAGTACCAATTGGTGCTATGAGAACCGGACCATCAACACGCATTCCGGGAACTCATTGACCTTTTCCGCCACGACCTACTATGCGGGCAATTACAACTGGGGCTTCTTCTTGTGCAACAAACTGAGCGAATTGGACAGTCCGGGTGAATGGTACCACGATGCCGCGACCGGTGTACTCTACCTCTGGGCACCCACCGGCGTGAATCCGAACGGCCTTAATGTGGAAGCCTCGGTGCACGACTATGGGATCTGGACGGACTGGCAGCGCGGACGAATACGGATCCAGGATATCAACTTCAAAGGCCAGAAACTGGCCGGGGTGAATATCGCTGGTGGCTCGTTCATCACCGTAACGGGATGCACCTTCGAGAAGCTCTATGCTGGTATCGATAGCTACGGCTGGGACAATACATACACCAACAACATTTACAGGAACACTTACGCTTCGGCCGTCAGTTTGATCGATGAGCGGAGCACGGTCTCCAACAGCACGTTCACGGATATCGCGTTGGTGGCCGGCTTGGGGGAGTCCGCAGTGGGATACTTCGGCATCCATATGATCGGTCAGGACAATATCATTCGCGAGAATCGCTTGAGCAATATCGGCTACTCTGCGATCTTCGTTCATGGCAGTCCTTTGGTGGAACGCAACGTGATCTCGGGTTACCTCGCCACCGTGAATGATGGCGGCGGCATCTACTGGGACAATGGGAACAATATGGTGATCCAGGACAACATCGTCCGCGACCCTATCGGTAACATGGAGAGCGTTGCCACCAATTACCAAGTGAACTATCGGATCTGCCATGGCATCTACTTCGGGAACGCAGTGATCACGGGGACCATCGTGCAGCGCAATACGGTGAGCGGCTGCTCCAGCGGTATCCACGTGGACCATACGATGGTGTCCGAGAACAACCAGGTGAAGAACAACATCCTCTTCAACAATACCGTGCAGCTCTCCATTTCGGATTACTCGAACTACAACGGACCAGGGGCACAGCCGCCGTATTACCGTGCCAGCTACAATACGGTCTACTCAGGCAACCAGCTCTATTCGTTGCACCCGGACCAGTTGTGCGTGTCGATATTGAACGTTTATCAGCAGGGGAACGTGGACTTTGGCAATTTCAGTAATAACAAGGTGTACAATCCGTACAATGAGCTCAGCATCTATTCGCAGAACCTGAGCGCCGGTAACTTCAAGTTCTACACCTTGGAGCGCTGGCAGGCGGAGCGGTCCGAGGAGGCCGGTAGTACGCGCAGTCCGCTTCGTTCCACGTTGTACTCCACCACCAGCGAGCTCAGTTCCAATCTGGTCTTGAACGGTACGTTCGGGAGCAACGTGAACGGCTGGGGGGGCTGGCCCACCAATGCACAGGTTACGCGCGATCTGACCTATTTGGATGCCGGGGCGCTTAAAGCAAACCTCCCGAACAACACGCAAAGCTCCTGGTTCTATTTGCGTAACCCGGACCAGTTCAGCATGCAGAACGGCCAGTGGTACCGGATGAAGTTCAGCGTTCAGTCCAATATCCACGGTATCGTTCAAGCTGGTGTCAAGGGGATCAGCCAACTGTCCAGCCCGGTGTCCATCTTTGAGAAGAGCATTCCGTTCGATTGGCAACGCCGCGATATGGAACTCTATTTCCAAGGCAACCTCACTGAGCAAGCGCTCACCCAGTTCACGAACACGATCGCGGAACCTACCTATTGGTTGGACAATGTTGAACTCCATCGTGTGACCGTTGCACCGCGTGTTCCCGCCAACGAGCATATCCTGTTCGTCAACGATCAGGCGACTTCCCAGAACTTCGCGCTCCCTGCGGATTGCTGGGCGGATATGAACGGAACCTTGCTTTCCGGTCCGCAGACCGTTGCTCCCTACTCTTCGAAGATCATCTACAAGGTCCCGGGGACGGGCTGCAATAGCCCAACAGCGAGCTCAGTTGGCGCGAAGGTCTTGTTGGGTGGACCACTGAACTGGAGCACCGGGATCATGCGTGACGACCTGCGTCAGCAAGGCTTGATCCCCTCAACTGAACCCTATACTTCCATGGGATATGTTCTGGAGAACTCCGGAGCATCCCTGACGGCAAGCTTGCTCACAGCGACCGGGTCCACGGCCATCGTCGATTGGGTGATGTTGGAGCTACGGAACGTCGATGGTGTTACGGTCAGCGGTCGTCGGGCGGCCTTGGTCCGCGCGAATGGCCAAGTGGTGTCCACTTCAGGCGATCCACAGATCACCTTCAATGTCCCCACGGTGGGTAAGAAACTGGTGATCCGGCACAGGAACCACCTTGCCGTGATGGCCACATCAACGATCGCTACGAACGCGCAGGTCGTGGATTTCACAGTGTCCTCCACTGCCACATACGGAACCAGTGCATTGAAGGTGAGCGGGAGCTATCGTGGCATGTGGCCCGGCGATGTGAATTCAGACGGCATCATCATCTATACCGGAGGAAGCAATGACCGGGATGTGGTGTTGGTCACCATCGGTTCCACGGTAGCAACGAACACGGTACAAGGGTATTCGCGAAGCGATGCCAACATGGACGGCTGGTCGATGTACACGGGGACGAGCAATGACCGGGACCTCATCCTCCAATCGATCGGGGGTGTGGTGCCCACGACCGTCCGGCAGGCACAATTGCCGTAGGGTCAGATGCGTTCCAGGGTCGACGGGGGCATCCAGCCTACATTCCCGTTCGCAAGGCGGACCTCGGTCCATCCGTTCTCCTCTTGGAGCACGGTGACCTTGGTGCCTTTGTGGAGCACGAACAGCACCGTGGTTCCGGTGCGCGGTTCACTGCGCACATCCACCTTCGCGGCCATGATGATCGCCTCGCTATCATCCGTTACCTCAGCATGACGGAACGCGGCGAAGGCCACTGACATGCCGGCTACCAATACCATGATCCCGCCAGTGGCGAGCAACACGCGGCGACCGGTCCGGTGTTTGAGCATCAAAGCCCCCGCAATGAGGATGAAGGAGAGGAATGCCGCCCACAGTGAGCGCCGGGCCCATTGGTCCGCATCCGCACCACCGCGAAGACGCCCCCAAGTGGAGCCCAAGGAGAACGAAGGCAACTCGTTCACTCGATCCACCACGCTTTGACGTGCGAGTTCAAGGTTGGCTTTCACATCCTCGTCACCCGGTGCCAACTTCAGGGCGCGCTCATAGAAGAGCACGGCGCGTGGAATGTCGTTGAGCTTGAAATGACAGTTACCGATATTGTAGAGAAGGTCAGGGGATGTGCGAGTGGTCCAGACCGAGTCATAAAGCATCAACGCTTCCCCCACATTACCTGCTGCGTAGGATCGCGAGGCCTTGGCGGAAAGGGAGTCCACTTGCGCTTCGGACAAATGCTTGGCCACCGCTGCATGGGCGACCATCAGGACCGGTATGAGGAGGAGGGGTTTCATGCGCGGAAAATTTGTTCGGTTCTTCCGATCAATGATGCGGCCTCATCATAGAGTTGTTGGCGTGGTCGGTCCTCCACGGGTGCATAGCGGGCCATGTCCGCGGCTTCCATCAAACTGATGTATTCCTCGGCCACGCTTGCGCCGTTCTCGAATCGTGTAAAGCTTGCGCGGATCCGTTCCGCATTGGTTTCAGCGTGACCGAGCGTGAACTTGTCCGATAGGTATCCGTGAAGGGCCTTGCCCAAGGCGGTGTAGAAGGCCTCACGGTCATTGCCTTGTAGGGCCTTCGCTGCTTCGCTCAATCGCTTCTTCACTATCCGGTCGGCTTGTTTGCGGCGCATGCCCGACACGTCCTGTTCATCCCGTGCATGTTTACGTCGCCATGCAACGAATAGCAAGAGCGCCAGGGCAGGCGTGCTCATACCGGTGATCCATGCTGCGGAACCGAAGAGGTGTTGACCTTTAGGTCGGAGTTGAAGGTCGCCGGTCCTGATGTACCGGATGTCCTTCCCCAGCACTTCGACCTCAGTCTTGTTCGGGCGCTGTATGGCGGCAGCCGAGGATCCATCACCAGCACTGACCTCGATCTCGATCGGGGGGGCGGTGATGGTCCTGTAAGAATCGCTTCCGGTATCGAAGTACGTGAAGGTGATAGGGTCCAAAGGAAATGTCCCCTCGTGCCGTGGGATCACGAGGAACTCATAGCTCCGCGATCCGCTCATCCCTCCCGAGTTCACACTGATCTTGTCCGTCACCTTCGGGTCGTAGGATTCGAAGTCGTTCGGGAATTCCAGCTTCGGCGTGTCCAGCAATCGCAGGTTACCCTTGCCCGAGTACGTAAGGGTGAGTTCGATGGCCTCGTTCGCCTTCACCCGGGTCCGGTCCGTTGTTACCGACATGGTGAGGTCTCCCACCGCACCGCGGAAATCGGGAGGGGGGGCGGCAGGTAGGGCGCGGGCCGTAAGCGTGGCCGCATTGCTCCGGATGTTGATACTGCTGCCTCTGTTGAAGAAGGAACGGTTCACTACGCAGGTCAGTTCCATGGGAGCGATGGACAATTGGCCGCCTCGTTGTGGAAAGAGGACTTGTTTCTTGAGGATCGCCACGCGGTACTGGATCCCGTTCACTGTCCGCAATCCCTCCTCCCAACCGGTATTGCCCAGATCGATCTCCTCGGCCCAGTAGCCGTCCATCTTGGGAAGTTCGTACTTCGAAAGCTCGATGCTGTTGTAGCGGGAGAACAGCGTGTAGGTGGCGATCACTTGTTCTCCCACGAACGCCTTGTCCTTGCTCAGGGAGATCGTGGCGAAGAGGTTCGCATCACGATCTTGGCCCTGTCTGGATGCCGCATCGCTCGGTGGAGCGGATCCCTTCGTGACCTCGATCGTGATGGGCTCGGTCTGGACGACCCCGCCACCGATCCGGACCTTGGCCGCGCCTATCGTATAGGTCCCCGGTTTCGTTGAGGTAAGCACCCATGTGCGCCCCAACGAGCTGCTCATGCGTCCGTTCACGTAATTGAAGCTGCTGTTCTCGAAGGGCCCTTGCACGACGACCAACCCGCCGAATGAAGGTGCTTCGAAGGGCTCCCGGCTGTTGCTCAGGTTCACCGTCAATTTCAACTGTTCTCCTGCAGCAATGCTGGTCCGGTCGACCGTGGCGGTGAAACCGATCTCTTGCGCGTTGGCACGGAACCATCCCAACACGGTGAAGGAGAGGACGAAGGCGATGTGGGTGTAACGGGCCATGGTTCACCAATCTTTTTCGATAGGGCGTCGAACGGCCGGGCGCAGTTTGGCCCTGACCTTTTCCTGTACCTCCTCTTCTGAGCGTTCCAGTGCATCCAACATACGAAGCGCGTCCTGAGGCGCTATCGTCCCGGGTCGGGGTCCACCTTCGCGCTCCTCCCCGTCGCGCTCCTCCGCGTTCCGCTGGTCCTGCTGCTCGCGTTCCTCTTCGTTCTCCTCTTGCTGCTGCTGCTGTTCCTCCTGTTCCTTTTGCTCTTGTTGCTGCTCTTGCTCCTGCTGTTGTTGGTCTTGCTTTTCCTTACCCTGTTGCTCCTGCTCCTGCTGCTGCTCTTGTTCATCCTCCTTCACCAACGCTTCGGCCAGTTTCAGGAGTCGCGGGTCACCAGGGAACCGTTGAAGTGCGGCATCAAGCGTTCGCAAAGCGACCATCTTGTCCTGCTTCACATACTCTTTCGATGCTTGATCGAAGTATGCCTCGGCCGTCATGCTTTGCCCAATGCTGGCGTACACGACGAGCATGGCTACGGCTGTTGCTATGGACCGGTATGTGTTCATTTCGCTTCAGCTGCTTTTGTGACCACGTCCAATTTCTGAACGTAGGCTTGTTCCTGCTGCAAGGTCGGGTGGGCTTTCAATCCGTCCTGCATCACGTTCAAGGCCTCCTTGAACCGGTACTGTTCCACCAGCTCATCTGCCTTCGCCATGATCTCCTTGGCCTCTTGGCTCAGCTCGGCTCGACCGTTCTCTTCGCCCTTGTCCCCGTCCGCATCAGCCTCCTCGATCCGTTCCGCGATCCGATATTGCGCCAAGGCAAGGTTGTGTCGGGTGTCCTCATCAGCCGGGTTCCGACGCAAGGCCGCTTTGTACGCTTCAGCTGCCTGGGCCAATGCAGAATCAACAAGTTGGATCTGTTCAATATTGAGCTTCCGCAGTGAATCACGTTCCACCATGAGGTGCACCTTTCGGCCTATATCATCCCCATCGATACGTATCGTCCTGATCCTTTCCAGGATGCGGATCGAGGCACTATCGGCTTCACTCGCGGCAGCGGACCACGCATTTCCCAAATTGTGAGCAGCGGAAGCTTGGTCGTGAGCGGATGTGAAAGCCATCACACTTTTCCCGTATGCGGCGATGGCGGAGTCCCAACGTGCCGATCGGTACTCCGCATTGCCCAAGTTGTGCTGGACCCTGGGGTCTGCTCCACCGCGAGCGTAGATCTCCACAGCATCTGCGAATCGTTCGGTACGATACGGGTGTTCGCCTTCGTACAAGGCACGTTCCGCAGCGCGTTCCTCAGCAGTCCCGCATCCGGTGGTCGATGCCATGATCACAATGGAGGCGAGGCTGGGTCCATACTTGTTCCAACTTGTGCGCCAATGGCGCCGTTCTCCAAAGGAGAGGCTCAAGAGGACCATGATGATGCCCACGCCCAACGGGTACTGGAACTGATCATCATGGCCTGTGTACATGTAACTCCCTTTTTCGGTGGTCTCCAGTTGACGCAGATCGGCCACCAATCCTTCCATACCGCTGGAAGCGCTGTTCGCTCGCACATAGGCTCCATTGCCTTCGGCTGCGATCCGGCGTAGCATTGCCTCATTCAAGCGGCTCACCACCACATTGCCTCCGGCATCCTTACGGAAACCGATGACCTTTCCGTTGCGCTTGGTGGGAAGTGGACCGCCCTCGGGCGTGCCCATACCGACGGTATGCACCACGATCCCCGCTGCAGCAGCGGCCCGGGCGGCACCTTCGGCATCATCTTCATGGTTCTCACCATCGGTTATCACGATGATGGCCTTGTTCCCGGGTGTCTCCGGATCGAAGCTTTGCTGCGCCAGTTCGATCGCTGCGCCGATCGCCGTGCCTTGTGTACCCACACTGCTCGTGTTCACAGTGCTGAGGAAGAGTTTGGCAGCGGATCGATCCGTGGTGATCGGTAGCTGGACATAGGCTTCTCCAGCGAACACCACGATACCGAGCCGATCACCACGCAAGCGGTCCACCAGCTGGGACATGGCCCGTCGCGCAGCCTCCATTCGGCTGGGGCGCAGGTCTTCGCACTCCATGCTGTTGCTTACATCGACGGCCACCACAAGGTCGATCCCTTCGGAACGAACCTCTTCCAAACGCGTTCCGAATTGAGGTCCTGCCAATGCCACGACCAGGAAGGAAAGGCCATGCCGAAAGAGCAGAAAGCGGAGCAAGACCCGCAAGGAAGAGGTGCTCGGAACCATTCGTGCCAAAGTCTCCGCGGATGCGAAACGCTTCAAGGCACGGTTGCGCCAAGCGATGTTGATGAGGAACACCAAGCCAAGGAGCGGACCGGCCAACATGCCCCAAAGCATTTCCGGTCTTTCAATCCTGAAGGCAGGAACTTCACGGTCCAACATCCACCAGGCGGTGGACCATACAACGGCTGTTATCGCCTCCAGGACCAGTATGATCGCCGCTATCAAGCCCCATTGGTATGTACCCTTGTACTTCATGCCATCGTCCGCAGTATGCTGCGATCAAGCAGTGCCCCGAACACCAGTATGCCACAACCCAACAATGCGAAGGGGAAGTACTCTTCGCTCATGGCCCTGTGTTCAGTGACCTTGATGCGGGTACGCTCCAGCCTGTCGATCTCGGCGTATATGTCGTTCAATTTCCTTTCGTCCGTGGCCCGGAAGTACTTTCCTCCCGTCCGGTCGGCAACCTCCCGAAGGGTTGCCTCATCGATCTCCACATCCACATAGTCGTAGCGGTATTGCCCCGTTGCATGGCGTTGGACCGGCGATAATGCCTTACCCATGGTTCCCACTCCGATGGTATAGACCCGGATGCCGAGTTGTTCGGCGATCATTGCTGCGTCGCTCGGCTGGATCGTTCCAGCATTGTTCACCCCATCGGTGAGAAGGATGACGACCTTGCTCTTCGCTTCGCTCTCTCGCAATCGGTTCAGCGCGGTGGCCAATCCCGTCCCAACGGCCGTTCCACCATCGATCAACCCGGAGCGCACTTCGGTGAAGAGTTCTTTCAGAACACGGTGGTCGGTTGTGATGGGACATTGTGTGAACGCTTCACCCTCGTACACCACCAATCCGATCCGGTCATTCGGCCGCCCGTCAATGAAGTTGATGGCAACACGCTTCGAAGCCTCCAGCCGATCCGGCTTGAGGTCCTTGGCCAACATGCTCGCGGAGATGTCCAAGGCGATCACGATATCGATCCCTTCCCGCTGAACGTCCTGCCAGTTGTCTTCGCTTTGAGGGCGAGCCATGGCGATCAGCAGCAGGCCGGTGCCGAGCACGGCGGCTGCGAAGGGCAGGTGCCGGAAGATCGAAAGGATGTCCACCGGTCCGTTCACCAATGCGTACAAGGTGCTCAAACGCACCATGGGGCCACGGCGGGTGGTCCTGATGGTGTGGAGAACGATCAATGGCAGCAACAGTAGGAGGCACCAGAACACCCAAGGCTTGGCAGCATCGAAAGTGCGCACGCAGTACAACAGCGCAAGGATCACACCAGCAACCGCCAGCGCACTCCAGAGCACGGCTAGGATCATGTCCCTATTGCCCCGCATCGCGTGTGGTGGATCTTGGGGCCGTGGTCTCCACGAACTGGATCCCACCGGCCATCATTTGTTCGTTCTCTTGTGGTGAAGGCAAGGTCTTCGCGAACTTCACGAGGTCGGCAAGACGGAGCATGTTCTCCAAGCGGTCCCGCTGTTCGCTGGGCAAAGAACTCACGCGTAGTTCCTTGATCAATTCGTCCGTGGTGCTTTCCAAGGCCGGTACCTGGTAGCGTTCCTCGATGTAGCCGCGAAGCAGGTCCGTCAGTTTGGAGTGGTATGCCTTGTGTTCGCCTCGCTGCCATAACCGTTCCTGCTCCAAC
>JAGQVV010000195.1 GCA_020437805.1 Flavobacteriales bacterium | reverse complement strand
ATCGCCTTTGCCTTCGCGGCACAAGGACAGATCGTGGAAAGCGGATTCGAGACCTGGACGAACGACCTGCCTGATGGCTGGTTCGGCGCCAAGAGCAGCATCGCGATGAGCGGCGTGGTACAGATCTCGGAGAACACCCATAGCGGCGAAAACGCGGTACAGTTGATCAATGGCACACCGCACAAGCGCTTCACCACACAACCATTGACGGTCACTGCCAATACCACCTACACCGTGAACTTCTGGGTTCGCGGATCCGGCGAGGTCCGTGTGGGCTTGTATGACAATCGTCCGGGCACCTCTTCAGGCTATGCGCCTTACACGAGCTACATCGACGCCACGGCCGACTGGACCGAGTATTCTTTGGATGTTGCCGCTGGTGCCGACGCTGCCGATGCGGAGTTCATCTTCTCTGTGATCAACACCACCGCCCCTGATCATATCATCATTGATGACGTGACGATCACCGAAGGTGGTAGCATTCCCGATGCTACGATCTACGAGATCCAGTTCACGACGCTTCCGAACGGAGATTCACCGCTGAACGGACAGACCGTGAACACCGGTGGGATCGTGACCGCATCCTACGACGGTGCATACTACATCCAGGATGAAAGCGGCCCATGGCAGGGCATCTATGTGTATGATCAGAATAGCTCACCTGCAGTCGGCGACCTCGTGACCCTGACCGCCACGGTAGCAGAGTACAACAACCTCACCGAACTTACCGGGATCACCAACTTCACCGTGGTGGCCAGTGGACAGGACCTGCCTGCACCCTTGGTGATCAACACCGTTGAAGTGAACGAGGAAGCCCTAGAGGGTGTGCTTGTGAAAGTGATGAGTGCAACTTGCACGGAGGAGCCTGGAGGTGCGAACTTCGGTAAGTGGAAAGCCGATGATGGCAGCGGATTCGCCTGGATCGGCAAAGAGATCTACACCACCACCCCTGACCCGTTGTTGGGCCAAGTGTTCGACGTTACAGGGGTGATCTCCTACTCCTTCTCGGAGTACGGTCTTCAGCCGCGTGACGCGAACGATGTGACCTTCTCCGTGGGTGTGGACGAGACCCCAGGCGCCGTTGTGAACGTGTTCCCGAATCCTGCGAACGACTTGCTCTCGGTGAACGTGACCGGCATCAAAGGCCGCACCGAATACCGTTTGAATGATGTCAGCGGTCGCTTGGTGGGCAGCGACGTGATCGTGGCCGAGCGCATGACGATCGAATTGGGCAACTTGGCAGAAGGCGTCTACACGCTTTCCGTTGTGAACGCAGGCTCCACGTGGAGCACCCGCGTGGTGGTCCAGCACTAGGACCGCTCCACCGAAGAAGCCCCGCTGTGGATCCGCAGCGGGGCTTCTTCGTACTCGAGGGTCTAGTTCGCTTCCTTCACCAGGATCACGAAGACAGGGAAGTGGTCGCTGTACCCATCCTGATAGGTATCACCAACGAATGTGCGAAAGGGGTAGCCGGCGAAAGCCCCATCGCGTTGTCGCAGGTAGGGTTCATTGAACACGCGTGTGCCGTAATATCGATAGCGACCACCATCGCCCGAGACCAAGGCCGGGGACAGGATGACCTGATCGAACAGGTTCCACGAATCGCGCCAAGCCAAGGAGCCGATCCCCTTTTGGAAGGGGTCATACATGGCATTGAAGAGCACACCATCAACGGCTTTGCTTTTATCGCCGGTGGAGCGCAGATAGCG
This sequence comes from Flavobacteriales bacterium, assembly GCA_020437805.1. GTDB lineage: Bacteria > Bacteroidota > Bacteroidia > Flavobacteriales_F > PHOS-HE28 > PHOS-HE28. The sequence goes on along the minus strand of JAGQVV010000195.1, from coordinate 471 downwards.
GGAGACGCTCACATCAACCGGGTCATCGTTCAGGTCACCCATGACCATGATGCGAGCGTTCCCATTCCGTGCAAGCAAGGAATCCACGATATGACGCGACAGTTCCGCAGCGGCCTTCCGGTTCGGCGCCGAGCGTTTCTCCCCGCCCCTTCGCGATGGCCAATGGCATACGATCACATGTGTGGTATCCCCGTCCAGCACCCCGCTTACCAGCAGTTGATCACGCGTATGGAAGCTGGTATCGGCCATATACACCCGATACGACCTATGGTCGAACACCTTGTATTGCCGTGGATCGTAGATCAATGCAACATCGATACCGCGACGGTCCGTGGATTCCTCATGAACGATCCGGTAGTTCCGGTCCTTCAACGCTTTGGTCGAGATCAGGTCCTCCACCACGGCCTTGTTCTCCACTTCACAGATCCCGAGGATCGCCAGCCCGTTCGGATGCAGGTCCTTGCCCATCTC
>JAGQVV010000194.1 GCA_020437805.1 Flavobacteriales bacterium | reverse complement strand
ACCCCTACGGCCAGCACTACAGCCCATACTTGGCTATGAGCAACAACCCAGTGAGTTTCGTTGATCCGGATGGGGGGTATGATTACAACTACACTAACAGCAACCTAAGTCCAGAAGAAATCAATTGGATAGAACGTGAAAAACGTCTTAACCGAGAGTGGGATGCCACCCTAGGTCGGGGAAAGAATCCAATGACAGTTGGATTGGGAGATGGCGTCTCTGTAGGGGCAGATGGAAATCCTTTCGGCGGCCCGGCCATGAATGCCTTGATTTTGAAGTATACTTCAACAAAACGAGTTCATACACCTTATGACTTGGGCTGGGGTGTGACCGGTTCCACATTTAGAAACGAGACAATTGTCGATTGGGCGGCTCTTAAGAATGACCCAGCATATAAAGCGCTAATCGCCCCACAGACGCATTCGCAGCACTCAAGCCCTAGAACGTCTGGTCAAACCATTTCACAAGGCAAACCTTTTGATACCCAAAGTGTAAGAAGCACATCTCAATTCAGTCTATTCAATGACCCATTGGTGTCAAAAGTGAAATCGGCAAATGATATCATATCTTCCAGTTTCGGATTATTCGCTGCTGGATACAAACTAGAATCTTGGGGTACTCCAGCAAAGTATGCACAACGTTTTAACGGCTTAGTTGAGTCCGCTAAGAGCATTTCAATCACTCGAGTTGACAAAGCTATCCGCCTTGGCACCCACTTAACAAAGTTAAACACAGGTCTTACTTTGCTCGGAACCTCATACAGCGCTAGCAAGGTAATCAATGCTTTTGTCCACGGCGGGGTCGAAGCAATAAACAAATGGGACGCGATTGATACGATGGTGGGAGTTGCAGGATTAGCTGGACCAAGTTTAGTAACTTTGGGCTTGGTTTCGAACCCTGTAGGTTGGGGAATTGGAGCAGGAGCCGCAATCTATGGCATTAGCAGATTCTTATACGATTACAACAATCCTGACTAGCATGATTTTTAAAAGACTGTATTGGGCAATTTGGCGAGACGCAATTAATGCTGCTCACCATGAGAATGACAATATGCCACTTCGAGACCGATATGTAATTCTAATCGCTATCTTCTCAATGATTCAATCATTCAACGTTGCTACACTAATGCTGTTCCTTAAGTCATTCACGAACATAAATTCTCTTTCATCGACTTGGATCCTTTTTGCTGACTATTTGAATCCATTTGGCATATTTGTACTATTTTTGTATTTACCATTTTTCATGATAAATTACTATCTTATTATACACAAGAAAAATTATGAACTTTTAATCGAAAAAAAACCAAACAAACATAAAGGATACGTATTTATGACGTACTTCACTATTTCCTTCGCTGTTTTCTTTGGTCCAATTATTGTCATAAAGTGGTTATTATAAATGTTATCAGCCCATTATTGACCCCGCTCCCGCGGATCTGCGATTCTAGACTTGCCCCCGTGCTGAGTGACGAACTTGGCGCTTGACAGGACCACCGAAGAGAACTGAGCTGGACCAAGGGGTGAACCGGGATCTCGACAAAGGCAGGACGCCGCGGAAGCCAGGCAACACGCGACCACATCGATGCCGTTAGGGATGAGTTTTTGGAAGCAAACCCCAACTATCGCCATGTTGCTGGTGGACGTAACCGGGTTAGTGGTGCTTCGCTTCCTGAAGAATACATTCCGGGTCCTGGCGGTGGGCGGAGAGGAAGTTCCTATCCGGACCTAACCTTTGAAGCACCAGATGGTAGTCGTATTCGCATCAACACGGTGGATACAAGATCCAATGGATCAATGACTGCCAGGGAACAGGCAAATTTTGACCGTATTTTCAATCAAACCTCGGAGCCTATACTTGCAATTCCAAAACCGCGATAATTCCGATGAACAAACAAGTCCAGCTATTCCTCAATCTGGAAGACGAAACGCGATGGACGAGAATATTGAAGGCATCGATTCCAACCATCAAATTCCTCGATGACAATGTTTGGGAGGGGTCGCCCAATGTGCAATCCGGAATCGAGACTTGCCGTTCTCGTTTGGTCTATTTGTTTGATGGTGACCTCGACTCTTTACCCACTCTAATTCGAAAGTCCGGGGAAACCGAAGGTCCAACTTCTGGCTGCGTGATTCAGGTAATCCGGCCGCTAATACGTGAAGAGAATACAGTACTTTCTGGACGCGTAGCTGTGGGCTTCGATACAAATGATGTCCATATGAAAACATTTGTAACCAAAGTTTGGGCCAGTCTTAAGGCTCTTGGCCATTTGGGTGTCGTCGGACCTGATGGCACAATCAATAAGAACTATCTTGTAGGAAATGATCTACAATCGCGTGTACGACTGGGCGAAATAACAATAGCTGATAGGGCCACAAAGATCCCTTTCACTATATCAGGGTAGTTCTGAACCTTCTAGACCCCTGCAGGGTGTCCGTAGCTCGCGGGTCTACAATAACAAACCTGCGCAGCGCTCTGCCGTAGGCGACCCTGCGGTTCGAAGCCGAGATCTGCATTCTGGTTGCATGGCATTGAGCATTTTAGGCCAGAAGGATGCGTTGAGCTTTGCGGTTCTTGCGTGCCTTTGAGCAGCAACGATCCAGTAACTGTAGACTCGTTTCCTTCGCACGGCAGTAGGTGGCACCGAACGGTTCCCAGAAAGGGGCAGCGGGACGTAGTTGCTAGCCGGTCAGCCCCCGAGCAGAGAACCCGCTAAGGCGCCGAGCAGTTCCGAAGGAAGGCCTGTCGCAATGCCTTGTGCCAACATGGTGATCAGCGGCAACCGAGGCACGGGTTCATCCAACTTGGCCTTCAGGTATTCCAGGTCGGCCTTCAGGCTCACGAACTGCTCCGCGGTGATGAGCTGCTCGATCTCGTCCAGTTTGGCCGTAACACGTTCTGCAAAGGCCCGTGCCTCGGCAAGCTGGTCACCCAACGTGGCGGTCTGTGTGGCGTGTGGGCTGTGGTTCTGTACCTGCACGTTGGCGTTGGTGGCGTTGATGTTGTTATAGGTGATCGTAGCCATCCGTTCGGCCTCCACTTGTTCCAGTGCACGGCGGCCGGTATCGAGCACTCGAAAAGCCTGCCCCCCGGCAAGGACCTGCACCAGACCGTCCTGCGCAAGCTCATCCCGTAGCCTTTCGCACTTCGGCGCATCGAACCCGAGTTGCTCCATGAGGAAGGTGTGATGCACGGCCTGGAGCGTGGGCCGTTCCGGTTTTTGCTCCACGGCATAGGCATAGGCCGCGCTCAGAAAGCGAGCACGATCGTTCAGGTTCTGCTTGTGGTGCTTGTCCATGGCCTTGGTGTACCAATCGCGTGCAACGGCGGTGTTGGGCGTGTTGGCATAATGTTGTTCCAATTGATGAATGACATTGTAGCGAATGTGGTCCAGGAATTCCACCGGTCTGCCACCCCGCTGCACGGAAAAGATGTGATGATGCTCCAGCAGGTCCCGCACCCGTTGCGGCGGTTTCAACTTGCGGAGCTTTTCCCTGAATTGCCGGTCATAGTCCTCCGCCTTAACGTCAGCTTGGAAACCATAGGACCGCATTTCACCTTGCAGGGAACCAACTGTGGCCATGTGCACCTCCTTCCGGTTCCCGAGATCCCGAAGGTCCAGTTCATGCACCGGTGTACCGGCACTCCCAATGCGATACGGCACGTCGACCATGCTCAAACCGGGTTGATGTTAGAGCCCTCCACGCACGCGTCATCGCGTACAACGCGAACACGCCCTTTCGAATGTGCTTGCATTGCTTCGTTATCACGGATAGAGCGGACCATTTCACATTCCGGGCGCTGCCAGACTTTCAATGCTCCACCACGAAGCGCTGCACCCGGCGTTCGGTCCCATCATGGATCACAGCGGTGTACATACCGTTCTGCAAGGCACTCACGGAAATGTCCACGCTCGAACCCAGGACCGTGGGCCGCATGACCTCCCTCCCCTGCATGTCATACACGCTCAGGATCCCCGATAGCGAACCGCCATCGGCGTTCACCAGGCGCACATGGTCCACCCCGGGGTTGGGCACAACATGAATCCCCCCGCGCGAGCCCGCTTCGGCGACCGATGTAGCAATAACGGAACACGTCCGTCTGATGAATGTGTAGCCGATATCGTCACAAGACAGCACCGAGAAATACGCATCTCCAAGTGCATACCAACCGTACGAAACAAAGGCATTGCCGTCGATGACCCGCGTGGAACGGAACAGCAGCACATCCTCCACCACTTCATTGCCGAGGTCCAAGGTTCCGGAGGCAATGATCTCCCGCAGGTCGGAAACGTTATACCCGCCACAAGCATAGGTGGGCCAAAGCACGGAATCTCCCACACCGGCAGGGTACCGAAGCCAAACCGCTCGCGGAACACAAAGGGGACCAGCATTGGAAGCGTTATCCTCCCAATAATACCCGGTACCACTTAGCATCATACTATCCTCCCGTACCTCGCTGTACCAGAAGGCCTGATCACCTTCATCCCATTCCTGCCAATAGCACACATTGGAGTCTTCGAAGAAGTACCCGAAATGCGTCCAGCTCGCTGGTTGGAAATTGGTGGCGATCGGGCCCAATGAGGTCCAACCCAGGGCACTGAAGTCCCATTCCACATCCTCCCCTGTCTGAATGAAGTCCAGCTCTCCCGAACCTGTTGCTTGGAACACCTCGCAGTTATACGTACCCCACGCCGGAACGCTGTTTTGGGCCGTGAATTCGATCTGCGCATGCGCGGTGGCCAAGCACGACACCATGGCTGTGGAAAAAAGGACTTTCAAGAAGGTCATTCGGGATCGGTGTTACGTCTAGAGAAGGAGTGGAGTATAGCGCATCGAAGTAAGCGAAAATCATGATCCGCTGACGTTCCGAGCACGGATCTTGAAGAGATCTCCGGAGGGTGAGCGTCGATCGCGATCCCTACCCCCTCCTCCGGGTCTGTCGCGCTCCCTCGACCGCCCACCATGAACACGACTTCTTGGAATGACATGCATACCCATTGCAGTTTGGCGAAAAGGAGTGGCGGCCCTTCTTGCGATCTGCATAGGAAATGGATCGATCATGCGGGGGGGCCTGGACCGGCAGGGGTTCGGCAAGGACTTGATGGCTGACCAAATTCCCGGATGGGTGCAACAGGACCTCCATAAATCACCAAGACGTGTTCACAACTTCACGCGTATGCGTGCTGGAACCGATCCTGCAAGAACGATCCTTTGTACTTCCGATCGCGGAACACACTGAACATGCGTCCCACCTTGCCATACATCCTGACAAAGGCGTCCGACTTGGGCGCCATGTCGGGCGTAGTGCGGCGTATGTCCTGCGACAAGCCGCCCATGTACCGCGACATAGGGCCAAAGCCGGACAACTTGATCCCGATGTCGGGTGGAAAGATCCACATGTCGGACGACTTGGCCGAGATGTCGGACGACAACGGTATGATGTCGGGCGACATGGGCGCCATGTCGAGCGACTTGGCCGAGATGTCGGACAACATCGAAGCACAGCCGGACGACTATGCAGGAATGTCATGGGGTTCACCGCTCAAGTCCTTGAACGCATTGGCATTGTTGCGCGACTTGGCCGCGAAGTTGCGTTATGAGCTTAGCGAATGGTACTGGCGCAAGAGGGGCCTTTCCGATCCCGTGTTGCGCAAGATCCACCAGGAAACCGTCTTCGATGACCTGTTCATCGTGGAACGCGTGCAGGTGGATAAGAAGGAGTTCTCCCTATACGATGAGCGGTATGTGTGGCTGGCGGAACCGGACCATTCCCTTATGGGCTTTCTGGCCGTTGAAAAGGCGGTCCGGCGGCGTACCAGGTTCCTACTAGCATACATCTTGGCCCTTGCGCAAAAGGTGCTTGGCCGCACAGCACGGCAACGGTCCTGGGTGCTATTGCGGCCCTTCGCCCTACAGATCGGCAGCGGGCCTGTACCGCTGAGCCCGCGACCGCCGCCCTTCGCCTGCCACTAACGGCACGCGATCCGGTTCGTAGGCACAAGGTGTCCACGAACAAGGACCAACCCTGCACCGGCCTGATCGATCCCGGCGCAACGACTTGCCGTTCGGACATGGACCTTACGCGGGCATGTCCTGGTGTATCCGAAAGGGTAACACTGGCCGATCACAGCATTTCAATTCCGAACCGGTGCAAACCTGCGTGGCAGGTGTGTACCAAAACCTTTCAGACATGAGCCTTCTTGTAAAGGCCATTGCACGCTTGAATGCGGTGCAACTGGTCGCCCGTTCTCTCTTCATTGAGGAACGCCTTCAGGGAAATCTTGATTTCACTTCCCTTTCACCCAGCCTTGCGGAGATCGCCACCAAACGCGAAGCACTGCAGCAAGCGATCACCGAAGCGGCCGATGGCGGCCGCACGGCGACCGCCAAGCGCGAGCAACGCAGACGCGAGCTGAAGCTGGCGCTCGACGCGCTGGCCGGAGACGTCGTCAGCCAGGTCGGCGACGACACCGAAAAGATCCTCGATGCTGGTTTCTTCGTACGCAGCAACAGCCGGACCCAGGAAGGACCTCCCACGCCCCTGAAATTGCGTGCCCGGATCAGTGACCATGTCGGCGAAGCCCGGTTGGACTGGGCCACTACGCGAAACGCTGTGCTCTTCGTGGTGGAGCACAATGCCGTTTCGCCGGATGTTATCGAGGCTTGGGTACAGGTGGCGGAGACCACCCGCATCAAGCACGTGGTTCGCGGCCTCGCCAGCGCCAAGGAGCACTGGTTCCGGGTACGTGCCATTGGATCCGTGGGCAAGAGCCCATGGAGCGATGTGGCACGCACGCTGGTACGCTGAGCATCGACCATACTTGGAGCCAGCCCTCCCCGGCAGATGTACAATGATCAAGGTGCAGCCCCGCTTCGGCGGGGCTGCATTATTCATGGGCTCGTCTTAGCATCAACATAGCGGACCCCTCGGGGGATGCGTGCGCTCCTATGGGCAGCGATCCTTTTCCGTTCCCATACGACCCTTAGGTCATCAAGCCCATCGCGCTTGGGGATCATCCTATTCCCCGCCTATCCGATGGACCTCGCACCCAACATATCGAACGAGGAGCTGTCACCTATAATAGACGGTGCGACAACATGAAGTTCCGGAACGGCAACACGGTAAGCTGATCCCGCGCCATGGTGAGTGGGCGCGACGCCAGCCCACTCGGCATGTGAACCGCCACGAGACCACACCTAATATTTCTTAATGTTCGAACCTGCGAACGAACCACTACCAAGTAGCGATCAGGGGAGGCACCCATGACCCAATACCACCTATGATCACCGTGTTAGCTACTAAGCACTATAGGATTAGCGAGCATCGTCGATCCGAATTCGTCGTGACCTGCGCATGCCCATCTATTGCTTTACTATATTGTTCTTTAGTACCTTGCGTGACGATGCACAACGGAACACCCCCTACCCAACGCCTCAAAGCCTTCACCCTCACGGAATTACTTATTGCCCTCGTGATCGTTGGGGTACTAGTGTACTTGGCCTTGCCGGACTACAGCCAAGTGGTGGCCAACGCGAAGGCCACCGAGGCGAAATTGCAATTGGAACACCTCTACAGTTTGGAAACCACCCACTTCTACGAGCACAGCCGCTACGCTGCGGATATGCAGGAACTGGGCTTTCAACAGCAGAAAACAGTGTTGGAAGGTGGCCATGCGAACTACCGCATCGAAGTGGTGAGCGCCGGACCGAACAACTTCTTGGCCCGTGCCACGGCCTTGGCCGATTTCGATCAGGACGGCCAATTCAATGTGTGGGAGATCGACCACGAAAAGTCGTTGCGCGAGGTAACCCCGGACTGAACATGCTGGCCTTCCGCTTCATCACCCTGCTCGTGTTGGGCACCATCGCGTGGGAGGACTTGCGTGAGCGCTCCATTCATTGGTGGCTGCTGCCCGTCTTGGCCATTGCCATGCTGGTACCTGCCTGGGTCGAACTCCCCATGTGGGAGCTCGGTGCGCAAATGGGATTCAACCTCCTGTTCCTTGGTATGCAACTGGGCGGGTTATTGCTCTTCGTGGTCCTGCGTAACCGCGGTTGGGTGGATCCCGTGAACCGATACATCGGTAGCGGTGACCTCTACTTCTTCCTTGTGCTGGCGCTGGGCCTATCCAGCGCGAATTTCGTGTTGTTCTACTTGAGCGGACTCGCCTTGTGCATACCCGCTTATCTGCTCTTGGTAAAACTGTGGCCCGCCACGGAGCGTACCGTGCCCACCGCGGGCTTCTTGGCACTCTACCTCATGCTCTGGTGCATGGTGGACCTGTTCTGCAATTCCTGTGGCCTTTTCACCGGCTCCATGGCCGAAAACCTATTGGGGCATGCAGGATAGTGCCGAACTGGAATTGCCCAGTGAGCTACGGGATCTGATCTCCGCTGAACAAGCGCGGCACTACCGCATCGTGCCCAAGGCCCATGCCAACGGGGCGGTCACCTTCCGCGCACCACCCCACGCCGGTGCCCCCTTGATACAAGAGCTGGAAGTGGTGCTGGGCCTGAAGGTGGAATTGGAGGCCACGGAAGAGCACTTGATCGATAGGGCACTGGGAACGCACTACCGGGGGTCCGGCAATGCCAAGCAGCGGATCGACCTGAGCGCGCGGTCCGCTGAGCATGTCTTGCAGGACCTCGTTCATGAAGCCAGGGAATTGGGCAGTAGCGATGTGCACATGGAGGTGTACGACGGGCACGCCCGCGTGCGCGTACGCTTGGATGGGCTGTTGGTGGAACGTTACCGCTACGACAAGAATGACCATCCCGGATTGGTGAACCGTGTAAAGGTGCAATCGGGGCTGGACATCAGCGAAAAGCGCCTGCCCCAAGATGGCCGCATGGTGCTGGACCGGGAACAGCAGCGCACGGATATCCGCGTAAGCATATTGCCTACGCTACACGGCGAAAAAGTCGTACTCCGCCTTTTGGGGCAAGATGCCGGCCACTTAAGGATCGCGAACCTGGGCATGGATCCCCATCAGCTGGCTGATTATGAGGATGGCATACGGCGGCCTCACGGGATCGTGCTGATCAGCGGCCCCACCGGCTCCGGTAAGACCACTACACTGTACGCCACGCTGAAGCAATTGAACGAGACACGGCGCAACATCCTTACCGTGGAGGACCCTATCGAATACACCTTGGAAGGGATCAACCAAGTACAATTGCGCGAGACCATCGGGCTCACCTTCGCACAGGCGCTGCGGACCTTCCTGCGCCAGGATCCGGACGTGATCATGCTGGGGGAGATCCGCGATGCCGAAACGGCACAGATGGCCGTGCGCGCGGCACTGACAGGGCATTTGGTCCTAAGCACGATCCACACCAACAGCGCATGGGGAACCGTCGGGCGGCTGTTGGACATGGGCGTTCCCGCATTCCTTCTTGCCGGCACCTTGAACACCAGTGTGGCCCAGCGCTTGGTTCGGCTGCTCTGCGTGGACTGTGCGCGCACCGAAGCCTGGCCAGCGGACGGCCTTGCCCGTCTGACCTTACCGGGGCCCTTGGAGGAACACCGCACGGCTGTGGGTTGTGAGCGCTGCCACTTCACCGGCTATCGTGGTCGCCACGCGGTATACGAAGTGGTGGCCTTGGATGCCGAATTGCAGGAACTGCTGCGCCAAGGACGCACCGATGCAAGCGAATTGATCGGCCGCAAAGGGATCCGCACGCTGGGCCAAAGCGCCTATGAAATGCTCCGGTCCGGTCGCACCAGCTTGGACGAGGTGTACCCCATACTCGCCGCCAGCTAAGCCCCCCATGCGCAGCCTACTCCTACTGGCAACTATCCTTCTAGCGCTCGGCGGCTGGTCCCAAGGCCGCTTCGATCAGCTCGCAATTGAACTGGAGGCGGCTACGGCAGAGCACCCCGGCTTGACCGAGACAGTTGACATGAGCGTGAGCAATACGCCGGTCACCGAATTCGTGCGGGCCTTGGGTGTGACACACAAGATGAACCTGAGCATAGACCCCAGCGTAACGGGCGAAGTGGTGAACAACTTCAGTGACGCGCGGGTGGCTGATGTGATCCTCTTCTTGTGCAAGCAATACGACCTGGAGCTGGAACAGATCGGATCCATACTGGCGCTGAAACCCTACCGGGCACCGCCGGAACCTTCACCACCACCGACTGCAAAGCAGGTGCTCTCCATCACCTACCACACGGACAGCGCCCGGATCGACATGGACCTTCGGCGGGATACACTTTCGTCAGTGGCACGCACCATCAGCCAGGCCAGTGGCACGAACGTGGTGTTGGCACCGGGTCTGGAGAACAAGCTCGTCTCGGTCTTCATCCAGAACGCTACCCTGCCCAACGCGATCGAGAAACTGGCATTTGCCAATGGGCTTTTGGTAGAACGCACGAAGGACGGCACCTTCCAACTGCGCGCGGAAGTGGTGGAAAGCGCTGGCGCCGTGCCGCGGAACGCTCGGGAGAACAAGACGACGAGCGGCAGTTTGGAGATCGCTGTGCGCGACGAGAAATGGCTGGTACTGAGTGCGCGCAACACGCCGATGAGCGAGATCATCGAAAAAGCCTCCGAGGTATTGAACAAGAACTTCTTCCTGTACGACGCCATGGACAAGCCTGCAACGCTGCACTTGGAAATGGTGAGCTACGAGGAACTCCTGGAACACCTGTTGAAAGGAACGGAATTCACGCATCAAGTAAGCAGCGGAGTACACCTGATCGGGAAGCGCGACCTGGAAGGCTTGCGACGCACGGAATTGGTGCGCTTGCACCATCGGCCGGTAAAAGATGTGCTCGCTGTCGTGCCGGAGGGGATCAAGAAGAACGTGACACTAACGGAATTCATAGAGCTGAACGGCATCGTGATCAGTGGTGACGCCTTGCGGATCGAAGAGATCAAGACCTTCCTCCGCTCAGTTGATCAAGTGGTACCGGTAGTGATGATCGAAGTGCTGATCGTGGATGTGAACCGGTCACGCTCCATGTCCACAGGCATCAAAGCGGGTTTGGGCGGCGGGCCGGAGACCACCGGTGGCACCCTGTCACCGGGCATCGATATGAACCTGAACAGCGCCTCTGTGAACTCCCTGATCAACAGTTTCAATGGTTTCGGGGTGTTCAACTTGGGCAACGTGACACCGGATTTCTATTTGAGCATACAGGCCTTGGAGACTGATGGCATGCTGCGTCTGCGTTCCACACCACAGCTCAGCACCTTGAACGGGCACGAGGCGACCATGAGCATTGGCCAGACCGAATACTACCTCGAGGTCCGCAACGACCTCATCGGCACGCAGAACCCAACGGTGACCACGTCCCAGATCTACAAACCCATTACCGCAGACCTCTCCTTGAAGATATTACCGATCGTGAGCAGCGAGGACATGGTGACCCTGGAGATCGAGGTGAACCAAAGCACGTTCACTTCGCGGATCGCAGCAACAGCACCACCGGGTTCGGTGGAACGAAAGTTCAGTTCGATCGTCCGTTCCGCTAACAAGGACATGATCATTCTGGGCGGGTTGGAAGAGAAGGAGAACAGCAAGAACGGGAGCGGCCTCCCCTTTCTCTCCCGTATCCCTGTCCTCAAATGGTTCTTCGGGTCGCGCACCGCGAAGATGCGAAAGAGCAAGCTCACGATCTTCATTCGTCCCACGATCATCTACTGAACATGGGTCACTCGTCCATCATCGTGCACGACCAAGTGATCGGGATCTCTGTCCAAAGCGATGGTTCAAACGAACTGCATTACGTGCATTTGCGCAAGAGCAGGGCCGGCATCCATGTCCTGGACGAAGGAACAGCGACCGACGCAACGTCACTGAAAGAAGCATGTGGCACCCGCATTCCCTTGGTATTGGCGTGGGATGCCACGGGCTGCATCAACCGAATATCCCGAACAAGTGGTCCACTTGAAGAACTGATGCCCCAAGCCTTTCCCGGTGCACGGGTGAACGACCTGCACATTTCTGGTTGGAGCGCAGATCAGTGCACCGGCATGAGCATCGTGCGCAAGGACCAACTGCACGATTCACTGCAACACTTGCGCGAAGCCGGTTTCAGGATCGTGGACCTGCTCATAGGTCCATGGGCATTGCTGCACCTTCGGTCCGTATTGCCCGAAGGAGAACAAGATCGATCACTGGCCGGTCGAACGTTCCAATACACCAACAGCGAACTGCAAGCGGTGCGCAACACCGAACCTGAGCCTACAGTACTGACCATTGGAACAGAGACCATCGCGAACACCCATGCTTTGGCCATGGCAGCGGCGTGGGAGTATTTCGTACCCGCCCAAGAACGGCTCTTGACTGAGGACGAGCCTTGCGCGGTCGACCGCCGCGAAGAACGCGCCCGGGTGCGCTACGAATTCGGCCTGGTCGCTCTTGCGGCTAGTTTACTGCTGATGCTCATGGTGGACATTGGTTTACGCTCGGCGCTTGAACGAACAAGTGGTGCTTTTAAGCAAGACCACGTACAGCACAATATGGTTGAACAAGAAATTTCCCGGTTGCGCGTGGACGTGGAGGCCCGTGAAACCATCGCCGCACAATTGGGTGTCCTGCGCGGAGAGCGATTCGCCGTGCGCGCCAAGCGGATCCTGTCCGAAGTACCATCCACCGTGGTACTGGACCGCCTGATCCTGGACCCCCTGGAGGCTCCGTTGCGCAAGGATGAACTTCCGTCGACCGCGCAAGGCCGCGTGCAGGTGAGTGGGTCATGCACGAACGGCGAAGCATTGCACTCATGGATGAATGCACTGCGCACGACACCTGGGATATCGAGCGTTCGGATCGCGGACTTCACCAGTGAGGACCGGGACGGGCGGTCGGTCTTCACCATCGAATTGGAAGGATGACGCAAAGCTGGACATCGAGCTATCGCAAACGGCTGGTTCTTTTGGCCGTGCTGGGCCTGCTACTGGCCGGCCTGTTCCTGCGCAAGAAGATACTCCCGACCCTATCGCAATGGAGCACCACACGAAGCTCCCGGACCACCGCAGTTGACCTCGATGTGCTCCTTCGCGAAAGGGACGAGCTTGCCGCGCGTTCCTTTGCACTGGAACACCGTTTGGGCAAGCCAACCGGAACGACGGACGCTTGGCGGATGGTGCTTGACCTGATGGCGGAACGGGCCGGTGGTACCAATACCACCTTGGCAGGCATTGCCGAAGAACACCTATCCGAGCAGGCGGGATTACGCATACATACCCTGCCCATGAGCTTGGAAGGCCGCACGGTGGATCTCGTGAAGATGATCGATGAAGTGGAGCGGGCCGGGCGTGGCGTGTTTCTTCTTACCGTTGACCTGAACGCACGAGAGATCGCTTACAATAAACCGCGAAAGCTTACTGCAACGCTCTACCTCCAAACCCTGTCCCCATGAACCATGCAAGACCATTGGTCCGGGTCGGTCTGGCCTGTCTGCTCCTCAGCCCAGGTTGTAAGGACATCATCGAAGCCGATCTGGCCGGCTACGGTGTGGTGCTTCTCACTCCACCGGATGGATACATCTCCACCGCGAACCTCAGTGCGTTCCGTTGGGAGGCCATACCGGGTGCCGACGCCTACCGGATCCAGATCGCGGAACCGAACTTCACCAACCCGGTCATCTACCGGTATGACTCCTTGGTATCCGGCACCACCTTCGATGCCCCGCTTCAGCCGGGCGTGTATCGTTGGCGGGTCCGTGGCGAGAACCCGAACAGCAGCACCAGCTATTATGAGCGTGGGTTGGTGATAGAGGAGTCTACAACGCTGGAAGGTTCCTCCCCATTGTTGATCGGACCCACATCCGGAGCGATCACCGCCGCAGACCCCATCATGTTCAGTTGGGAAGCGCTCAATGGTGCCGAGGACTATCGCTTCGAATTGCGGTCAGGCAGTCAGACCGGGTCGTTGGTCACGGCCATGATCGTTGGCGGCACCTCGATCGAACTGAACATTCCCGAGGAAGGGCCATACACCTGGGGCGTGCAGGCGCAGAACAGTACCAGTTCCTCCAACTTCAGCTACTGGGCCCTTACGGTGGACCGAACGGCACCGGGCACGCCCATACTACAAGAGCCGATCAATGCCATCCAATTGCCGAACGCTCCTTTCACCTTCCGCTGGACCACCGGCAGTAACGCGGGGTCCGGTGCCAGCGATAGTCTGTTCGTCGTTGATGCGGGGGCACAGGTCATTCGATCCATTCATGCACCAGCACCCCAGGTCACGGACTCCTTGGGCGGCGGCACATACACATGGTACGTCCGTACTACGGACGCTGCAGGCAATGGCACCAGCTCCGGGAACGGCACCTTCAGTATCCAATGAACCAGAAGGTCGTTCGTGTCGCACTGGCGGTGCTCGTCCTGTTGATCTGGGGAGCGGTCATTGCACGGGCCTTGCGTGGAAAAAAGAGCCCGCCTTCGCATGTCACAACCGCCAAAGCACCCAAAGTACCGGATACGCTCAGTACGCACGTCGATGCCATCCGATTCGACCTGGTACGAGACCCCTTCTTGGGCGATCCAGCTCCGCGACCGAGGGCGAAGGCCGTTACACGCACACAACCCTTGAAGAGCCCAAGTGCCACCACATCACCCCCGAAGGCAGCGCCAACTGCAGCACATGCGGTGCCGGTTGAATACTTGGGGTACATGCGCAGTGGTTCGGATGCAACAAGTGCTTTTGCCATGGTCAAGATCGGCGTAAGGCAACATTTGATCCGTGTTGGTACAACAGAACACGACATCCACGTCCGGTCTGCCAACGCCAATTCCGTGGTGATCATCCAAGATGGCAAAGAGGTAACACTGAAGCGATAAAGACGAACGGAAGAACTTGGATGCCTCGTGGCAGATCAGCGTAGTGCATTATCAGAACGTCGTACTCAACTTGAACATCGGCAAGTACATCGCGACCAGAACGATACCCACAAGAACGGCGATCAACAAGATGGTGGCAGGCTCCAGAACACTGCCCAAGAGGGTTGTCTTGTGCTGGACCTCATCGGTATAGCGTTCGCTCAGCCGTTGGAACATGGAATCGAGTTGCTTCACCTCTTCGGCCACACCGATCATGGCGATCAACTGCGAGTCAAAGAAGACTTCTTGACCCATGGCTGCGCGCAAGGTGCTCCCCCGAATGACTTGCGCTCGTATCCGCACCAATGCGCTCTCCAATGCAGGGCTTCCTGTCATGCGCTCGCTCATTTCCAAAGCACGGTCCAAGGGTGAGGCGGACCCGAGCAGGAACGCCATCGAACGACAGAAGCGGGCCAACAAGGCCTTGCGCCGAAGATCACCCAGCACCGGAACTCGGAATGTGGCCCGCTCCGTCCATGAGCGCCAAAACGGACGGTCCTTGACGAACCAGTAGACGATAGCAAGGCCCATGAATGCGGCGACCACGATGGGCCAGCCTGTCCGCAGCAGCTCCGATACGGTAAGCACATGTCGGGTCAGGGCCGGAAGCTCGGCACCTGAACGAGCGAATACTTGGGCGAACATGGGAACCACCACGTTCATCATGAAGAAGACCACAGCCAAGGTGATGCAGAGAACGAACATCGGATAGGCAAAGGCTTGCCGTACCATGCGCCTCAACTTGATCCGGTCCGCATGGTGTTCAGCCAATTGCAAACAGACGGTAGCCAAGCGTCCATTCTCTTCGCCGATACGCATGCTATGGACCTCATACGGCGTGAAGCTCCCTTCCGCCTCCAAGGCATCGCTGAACGGTACACCGCGCACGACAGCACCCCGGACCGACACGAGCACACGCGTGATCTTCGGTTCCTTTTGTGCATGGGTCAGAAGGTCCAGCACCGTCCTCGGATCCACACCGGAATTCAAGAGCAGGTGCAACTCGCGGAAGAGGCGCTCCTTGCGCACGTCGTTCAAGCCCCGGTCGAACAGGATGAGGTCCCTCTTCCAGAACGGCACCGTATCGCCATCGGTCGTTCGGGCACTGGCCTTCTGCGGGTGACGTTTCGCGTTGATCGGGATCTCAATGGCCATTGGTCCGGGAATGGTGGATGAGTTCCGCAGGTGAATAGGGCTTATGAAAGCTCAACGTCCCCAGAGTAGGATCCGCGAACCGGACGGTGAATAGCTTGACCAAGGAGTTCGATGCATCCGTGTAGTAGACCGCTGGAACCGCCCCTGGTAGGCTGAAGAAGTCGGTTCTCCCGTCCGCTTCACTTCGACGGATACCTTCAGGCCCGGTCGTGTAGCTGACCACGGCGCTGTCCATCGTGCACACCAACGTTCCTTCCGGAGCCGATCGCACTGCATTTGCTTGATCAAGGTCGGTCCTCAGGGCCGTACTGAAGAACAATACCTCCTCCTGCGTTCCTGCTCTCACCCCCATGCTGCGCCAGTCGCCTTGTAGGTTCCGAAGGATGTAGAAGGCGAACACACCGAGAAGTGATACCAACAACAAGGAGAGTATCACCTCAAGCAGGCTGAATGCCGGAACCCTGTTCATCGTTGTGATGGTAGTATGCATCGTCTCGTTAGGACCACCCGTTCCCTTCGGACACACCGGATGGTCAACTCGACAAGTCCAGGCCCGACCGCTCGCTCGGTCCGTTCGATCAGAAAGGGAGTGCGGTCTGCTTCATCATTCGTCCCAAGTCCATATCCCCATACTTGATGCGTAGCGACCTCCACTTCGGTAAAGGACCAGGCCTGCAATAATTCCATGGCACGGTCCGAAGCAGCAATCCGGAAATGAAGACCCACGGCGAAGGAGAGAGCGGTCGCCATCAAGCCCAGCGCAAGCACACTTTCGAGCAAAGTGGCACCGCTCAGCTTTCCTCTCTTTGTGCTTTGCTTGGTTCCCATTCCAGTATGGTCCGTTCAATTCCATTGCCAGTGCAGGAAACACCCCATGGCTTCCCTAGGTCGAATCGCTCGATAACGCCATCCATCAGATATCCGCGGTACATGGACGATGCAGTCCGTAATATTAGCTCATTGGCATGGATCACCCCTTTCACGGTACCTGAGTGTTGTACAGCGCCTTCAGCGAAGACCTCACCCAAGACCGTAGCACCGGGTTCGATGAGGATGGATGCTTGATCCCTGTTCCGCACGGACCGATCGACGGCGATCACAGCGCCCTCCACGACGGAACCCGAGTCCAACCTGATCCGGGCAGCTGTACTGCTCCGCGAATCATGCCAAATAGCCAATACGGATGGAAAGCGCAACTCCGCTTCTGCTTCGAGGTGGATCCCGGCACTTGCGAAACACTGGGCACTGAAACGCGCCCCTGATCCGACCCGAATGAAAGGAGCCTGAATGATGACCAAGTGCAGCTCATTCGTAGCGTCGATGAAGAGGGTGTCGTTGCATTGAATGACCATGGGGCCATGGATCCGATAACCCGATAGATGTGTTGGACCACTGAAACGCATCGAGAGGACACCATCTTGGAGCCCCTCGTGGCTTGATCGGATCGTCCGGTCCGGACCGGATTCGATCGGCAAGAGTTCCCCAAGGTACGCTCCACGACATCCTTCTTCAACTTCTTGTTCAAGGTCGGTCCGCAAGCGAAGCTGTTCATTCGCAGCGCGCATTACATCACCCTCCACGGGCTGGTCTCCGGTGAACGGCTTGCCTTCGATGTGCCCTCGTCGAACGTCAGCTTGTGGTATTCGCACATTTCCGCGGATACGTGCATCACCACAAACATGAAGCGGTCCGCTGGAGCGGTGCAGATCCAGCACTCTGCGCATTTCGAACAAGGCCCCTGCAAGGCCAAGTGCATTCGTCTCTTGATCACCGATCCATGCGCGCGCGTGTACCAGGTCGAACACCCCCCAAGGTATCACTTGGGTTTCTACGCTGTCCGATCCATCCCCATACAGATCGGTCCGCACGACACCGTGCCGATCTTGTGCATGACCAAGCGCGAGGTATGCCGCTGAACGGCAGTTCTCATTGATCCGTTGCTTGTTCACCCAGCGTATCGCTGAGAGGTTGCGAAAATGGGTCAGCAGAACCAATGAACTCATCATCATTCCGACGATAAGCACCACGGTAATGGCGTAGAACAAGGCCGAAGCTTGAAGACGCTTGCTCATTGGGTTTCTTTCTCCCGCACCCGATCAGGTTCGTCCTTGGGCCTGAACCGTTCCCAAAATCGCTTCTTCGTCTTTGGTGAATCTTGTGTTCTCGGTTCACCCTTCTTCTCCAATTCATCATTAGCCTTCCTTTCAGTTGGCTCGTTCTTCGATCTTCCAGTTTTCTTCTTTCCCTCTTCCGTCCCGGTCACCTCGGCCTTCACTATCTTCATGCGCCGGTGCACCTCCTTACCATTTCGAAATCGTTGCTGATGGACAAGGGAGTCCTCTTGGATGAACCGGATCCTGTCTCCGTGTAATCTGCCAGCCTTCCAATTGACGGTCTCCGCCAGTGCCCCCGTCGTGAGCCACTTCCGCCACTCCCCGGTTTTGAGTCCCCTGTCGAAGCGCCCTTGCTCCTTGAGTTGACCATCTGGATAAAAGGCCGTGTAATTGCCATCAAGAAGATCCCCACCGATACCACCTTGAGTAATATTAAGCTGTCGAGCACGGACCCAATAATAGTCTCGGTCCGCATGGACGGTCTTGACCTTTGTTGATGGTATCAAGGACGCCACCACGTAGCCGGCATCAGTAGAGATCCTGATCGTCTGCCCCTGCAAGGTGCCCGCAACGGCAACGAAGCACATTGGTATCCAAAGTCCGTTCACAGGTCAAAACTAGTTGCTTAATCAATATATAGCAACTGGTCTGAGCCACGCACGCACGGACCAAGCCGAATTCTTTGAATTGCTCCACAACCCGTTCAACCCGCTCACTGTGGTACTGCCGACCACCGGTGGCGTGCGATCTAAGGCAACACCGTTACATGCCCGATCATCTCCTTCTCGGGGCTGAGCACCGTGCGGGTGACGTCCTCGAAGAAGCGGTAGGTCACTTTCCACACGTAGACGTCCTGCTTCACCACATCGCCGTTGTACTTGCCGTTCCAGAAGGCATCGGCATCCTCGCCCTCGTAGATCAATTCGCCCCAACGATCGAAGATGGCAAGCTTCATGGAGGCGATGTTGTTGCCTGTGGGGAAGAACAGTTCGTTGACGCCGTCACCGTCCGGTGTGAAGCTGTTCGGGAGGTACAGCGTGCTGCGGCAGTATTCCTCCACAAGGATCGTTTCCTCGATGCTGCAATTGAGCGGCGTGGTGATGATCACGGTATAGGGCTGGTAGTATTTGGCTTGGATCACTTGGGTGGTCTCGCCCGTGTTCCAGAGGTACGTGCAATCCGGGTTCTCGGCATCCAGGATGGTGAAGTGCGGTGGCTCGTCCAGGCAGGTCACCACGCTTGGGTCCAGCGCCGGGAGCGGCAAGGGGTTGAAGACCACATCCACCGTATCGGTGCTGGTGCAGTAGCCATTGAACACGCTGGCCCACACGAGCGCGTCATCCACGAAGGCGGCGTACTGGTCCGTGCTTCCCGTGCTCCAGAGGTAGGTAACACCCGGTCCGCCGGCATCGAAGGTGATCATCTCGGTATCGCATAGGGCGGTATCCGGACCGAGGTCGAGCAGCGGGAACGGGATGAAATCGATGTATGCACTTGCGCTGTCCACGCAGTTCTCCGCCGTGGTCACCACGACGTTGATGATGCCGGTGAGCTCCGACATGGCAATGGTCCGGGTGGTCTCGCCGGTGCTCCAGAGGTAGGTGGAACCCTCATTGCCTGCATCGAAGGAAATGGTCTCGCTCACGCATACGGTCGTATCGCGCAGCTCGACCACGGGCAAGGGATGGAATTCCAGGAGCACGGAATCGCTGTTCTGGCACCCGAAACCGTCCGTTACGAGCACACCATACATGCCATCCAAGGTCACGGTGATGGTCTGGGTCTGCTCCGCAGTGGTCCATTCGTGGTCCGCAGCGGGGTTGCCCGCATCAAGGATCCATTCATCACCATCGCACAGGCCCGGGTCCACACCGATATCCACTACGGGCAAGGGGTGCACGGTAACATCGGTGGTGTGTTGCCGGGTGCATCCAGTGGCGTCGGTGAGGGTAACGGTGTACAGTCCGGTGGTATCCACGGTGATGACCTGGGTGTTGGCACCCGTGTTCCAACTGTGGGAGGCAAGTGGGAAGCCGGCATCGAGCGTGGCACTACCACCGGCGCAGAAGGCGGTATCCGAGAGGATCATCAGGTCGGAGAAGGCCACCGTAACGACCGTCGTGTCGTATGCGGCACATCCGTCCGGACCCGTGACCTGCACGGCGTACACCATGGTACTGTCCAATTGGACGGCCGGTGTGGCGGTGTTGGCGCCGGTGAGGTGGACCGCCGGGCTCCAAGCGATCAGGGCCGGGGCGGGCACGTTGTGCACCACGCCAAGGTCCAGGCCCACAGCGGTACACACGGTGGTGTCGTTGGTGGCCGTTGCCTGATAGAGGTTGGAAACGCTTACCAGAACGCTGTCGGATAGCGCACAACCGGTCAAGGTATCCACCACGAGGTGCACGAACATGGTATTGTTCGTGGGTGATGCGGTGGTGGCCGCGGTGTTCGGGCTGTCCACCGAGCCTGCCGGGAACCAGGTACGGACCACGTTCAAGCCACTACCATCCAGATCGCCCAGGAGGTTCACGGTCTCCCCTGCGCAGATCGAATTGTCGTCCACGGTGACCTCCAGGTCAAGCAGCTGGGCCACCGTGATCGTCACTTCCTCTTCAGCGGAACAGCCTTGCGCAGTGGTGACGGTAACGGAGTAGGTGGTGGTGGTGGCCGGGGTCGCGGTGGGCGATTGCACGAAATCGGCATTCAAGGTGGCGCCCGGGCTCCATGCCCAAACGTGCCCTGTGCCACTGCTCGGTGCGGCATCGAGTTGGATCCCTGCCACATCGCAGAGCACCGTATCCGGGGTGACTGCTATGGAAAAGGGCTCGCCGACATCCACGTACACGCTATCGGTATACAGGCAGGAGGTCGCATCATCGGTGGTGTTGATGTAGTACCAGCCCGTCACCGTGGGATAGGCCCACGGGTCGGCGATGGTGGCATCCTCCAAGGTACCGGCAGGTGTCCAGTTGAAGCTCAATCCGCTTGGGTCCACCGCTGCGATCGTGACCTGGTCCAGTACCCAATTGTCCTCCCCGGCTGCAAATGCTCCCACCTGCGTCCAGCGGAAGGAGGTGTTGGGGGAGAACGCACCGGCAGGGATCTCCGCATCCACCATGGTCATGTCCGCGAAGTTGAATTCCAGGTACGTGGTGATGGCCGTCCACGGTGCACCACCGGTCAGGGAATACTCCAACACGATGTTGTCGCCGACCTCTGCATCGTCACATGGAGCGGCGGCATTCGCAACCTTCAACCCGAAGCGGACCGTGCCGCCATTGGGAACGTTCAGGGGCACGGTGGTGGCTGTTCGTGGCGCGGCGCCATTGAAGTAGAGGGCATCGCCATCCACGGCACCGCAAATGTCGTCCAGGACGCCACCGGCCACGTTCTGCCACAATGCGCCGATTGACCCGTTCAGCAGGTCCTCGCCCACCACTTGCCGGGTGTTCAATTCGAACTGGACGCTATCGCCCAGGCAGAGCAAGGTGTTGGCGGGTGTTGCCTCATGCACCATCACATCACCGTTCACCACGGTCACCAGCACGCTGTCCAAGGCCACCGCGCAACCGTTCAAGGTGCTTACGCTGGAGTAGTACCACGTGGTGGCTGCGGGTGTGGCGATGGGGTTGGGGATGTTCGACGCGCTCAAGGTGGCTGCGGGCCACCAGGTATAGAGGTAGGTACCACCGGGGTCCGGCACCACGTTCAGCTGCACGGGTTCATACGCGCAAACCGATACCGTGACGTCGCCGTCCGCGGTCACGTCCAAAGCGGGTGGATCGGCCACCTCCACGCTGTACAGGAACTGCGATTCGCAGCCGCTGATGAACTCGTTGCCGGTGACGGAATAGATGTCACTACCCGGTGGCACGAAGGTGTACTGTTGACCGAGGTGGAGGGTATCGTCCGGGTCGGCATACAGCGTCCAGTAAGGGTTGAAGATGTACGATGGTGCCGTGAGCGTGAGGTTCCCGGTGCTGTCCAAGCCGCACAGGACACTGTCCACCGGCAGTTGGGGTTCATCCGAGTAGGACCCGACGGAATATGCGTAGCTCTCCGCGTTGCCCATACCATAGGCGTAGGCCGAGAACCCACCAGGGCTCAGCAAGGTGTGGCTTCCTTCCGTGATCAAGAGGCTCGCATGGCTGACGGACGGACAAGCCGGATAGGCGGAGAACGCTGCTGGAGGCACGGGCGCCCCATCGAGCGTCAGGAAGCCGATGTCGCTCGTGTTGGTGACCACGTTCAGGTAGTGGTCCGTGATCACATTGCTCACCACCGTGGCGAAGGTGACACTGTTGATCCGTTGCTCCTCGGCATTCAGGATCAGCAAAGCGGGATCGCCATTGTCCGAACAGGTGACCCCTTGCATGTACTGGGCCACGGCAAAGCGCTGGTTGCCACTGAAGCATACCGCATTGGCTTCGTTGTACACGTTCGTCCATTCCCCGGCGTTCAGCAGGATCGGGGCGGCACCATCCACGGTGATCAACGTTCCATCGATATCGCTCATCAGGCGGTACGTATACCCGGTGGTGGTCTCGAAGGGAACGCTGTGGTACGTGAGCCCCCAAACATTGCGTGGCAGGTTCTGCGCCACGATATGGTCACACGCGGTGCAGGGCTCCGGCACACGTGCACAGGAAGACCCGCTGAAGACGGCAAAGGGTCTACAGGTACCGCTTTGCGGTGTCCCCACGATGGTGGAACCCGTCAGGTCCTGCACCCCGTCCACCGCTTTCACTTGATAGGTCTCCCCGCTGTCCAGTTGAACGATCCACGGGACACCGGCCGCATGCCCACCCTGGGTTGCACAGCTCGTGGTGATCTCCACCTCGGTACCGTCCTGTGGTGAGACGATCAGGAATTCCGAAGCGTAATCATTGGTGCCACCGAACTCCAGTCCACGGTGGGAGAAGATGCGGTATTCGATGCCGAGCGAACGGTAGGGGTAGATCACAGCGGCATCGGCGGAATAAGGTTGGAAGTTGATGGCGAACACCGCAACGGTATCCGCCGTGGTGATGAGGACCGCTTTGTTGTCCACGATCTCGCTGGCCGTGGTATGCATCACGTCATCGGCATCCAAGCTCACCGTGGTGGTCACGTTCGCGATGACAGTGAACGGGATATCGATGCCCAGACCCGGCACCTGCACGTTGCCCGTGGTGTTCACATCGCTGGAGATGAAGATGTTCATCACCGGGTTGTTCGTGGGTGGATTGAACATGAAGCCCACCCAGAACTCCTTTCCCAGCGTGGGGATTATGCCGGGTTGCGCAGCGGCGTTGAACGCACCGGCATATGTCAATAGGACGAATGCGATGCGCGAGCAGAGGGTACGGAGGGACATGGGCTGTGGGGTGGTGAGGCTTGAAGGTATGACGGGGATCCCTCCGCCATTCGTTGCTTGCAGCAATAAATATAGGTGGATCCCTGTTCCGGCCGATCCGGCACGGTGTTTTCCCCGATCGCCACCAACACATCCGTTCACCACGGTCCAGGGCGCTCCGCATGCCGGATGGCTATCTTCGACGCCCTTCCACACGATCATGAACCGACCCTTTGCCCTCCTCTTCATCGGCCTGCTGTTGACCTTTTCGGTCCAGGCCCACAAAGAACTCACCGTACGCGACATCTGGTACAGCCCGACCTTCAGCGCGGAATACGTGGGTGGCTTGGCCAGCATGAACGATGGGGAGCACTACTCCTCTCTGGAGGTGACGGATGGCGTCGCGATGATCGAGCAGTTCGCCTACAAAAGCGGGAAAAAGGTGGCCACGATCCTGAACGGCAGCGAGCTTGTTCCCGAGGGAGCCAAGGAGGCCATAGCGATCGAGGATTACAGCTTCAGCGGCGACGAGAAGAAGTTGATGATCGCCACGGAGAGCGAGCCGATCTACCGCTACAGTTCGATGGCCTACAACTACGTGTACGACCGCGCGACAAAGGCCCTGGTACCGTTGAGCGACCTGAAAGCCGCAAAGCAGCGCTTGGCCACCTTCAGTCCGGACGGGAAGCGTGCCGCATTCGTGCGGGACAACGACCTCTACGTGGTGGACCTGGCCTCCATGAACGAGACCCGGATCACCACCGATGGCGAATGGAACAAGGTCCTGAACGGCGCCACGGATTGGGTGTACGAGGAGGAATTCGCACTGGTGCAAGGCTATGCATGGAGCCCCGACGGATCCCGGATCATCTACCTACGCAGCGACGAGAGCGCTGTGCGCGAATTCGACCTGACCTATTACAAAGGCCAATTGTACCCCAGTGAATATCGCTTCAAGTACCCGAAGGCCGGAGAGGTCAACAGTACCGTGAGCTTGCATGTGCATGACATCCCGACGGCCACTACCGTCACGCTACCCATGGGTACGATGGACACGGACATCTATGTGGCGCGCTTGGGCTTCACCCCGAAAGGCTCGGCGTGGTTCATGCGTTTGAACCGCTTGCAGAACGAGAAGGTCATCGCGACCGTCGATCTCCCCGGGACCCTGAAAGGAG
>JAGQVV010000193.1 GCA_020437805.1 Flavobacteriales bacterium | reverse complement strand
CTCATCGTGATCCTCGTGCTTGTGCTCTTCCTTGGTCAACTCCGTGCGGGGCTGATCGTGGCATCGGTGATACCCTTGTCCATGCTCTTTGCGCTCATCCTGATGGACCTTTTCGGTGTGACAGGGAATCTGATGAGCCTCGGTGCCATCGATTTCGGGTTGATCGTGGACGGCGCGGTGATCATCGTGGAGGCCGTGCTGCACCGCCTTCAAGGAATTCCGACAAGTGATCACCGCCTTACCCGCGAGCGAATGGACCAAGAGGTCACCGGAGCTGCGGGCCGCATGATGAGCGCGGCCGCTTTTGGTCAATTGATCATCCTCATTGTTTATATCCCGATCTTGACACTCCGGGGTATCGAAGGGAAGATGTTCGGTCCCATGGCACAGACCGTCTCTTTTGCGATCCTCGGTGCGATCCTCCTCAGCTTGACCTACGTACCGGTGATGAGCGCATTGTTCATCAAGCGCCGCACGGGTCCATCCACCACGTTCAGTGATCGGATGATGGCGATGATCGAACGCCGCTATCGACCCGTGCTCGAGTACGCGTTGAAGCGTAAGGTCCCGGTTGTTGCGGCGGCGTTGGGCCTATTGGGCATCAGCTTGGTCGGTTTCATGCGCATGGGTGGTGAGTTCATCCCACAGCTCGAAGAAGGTGACTTCGCCTTCCATAGTATCCTGCCACCCGGTGCATCGCTCTCGGCCAGCGTTCACAACAACACGCTTGTCGAACGGAAATTACTCGCCTTCCCCGAAGTGCGAATGGTGGTGGGGAAGTCCGGCACAGCGGAAGTTCCGACCGATCTGATGAGCCCCGAGCAGACCGATGTGATGATCATGCTCAAGGAGAAGAATACATGGATCACGGCATCGAACTATTGGGACCTCGCAGATACTTTGATCAATGCCTTGAAGACCATACCGGGCGTGTTCTTCGAGATCAACCAACCCATTCAGATGCGATTCAATGAACTGATGACCGGCGTGCGCCAGGATGTGGCGATCAAGGTGTATGGGCCCGACCTGGACACCTTGGTCCACTACGCTGATCGGATAGCCGGCTTGGTCCAGAATATACCGGGTGCGGGTACACCACAAGTGGAACAGGTGGACGGCCTGCCGCAGATCGCCGTACGCTATGATCGGGAACGGCTCGCTGGGCTGGGGTACGATGTTGCTGGACTGAACCGGACCGTGCGCACCGCTTTCGCTGGTGAGCCGGCAGGAGCCATTTACGAGAACGAACGGCGCTTCGACCTGGTGGTCCGGGCCGATAGTGCCTTCCGCACGGATATCCGCGACGTTGCTTCATTGTATGTCGGGAATGAACGGGGCGATAAGGTGCCCTTGGGTCAACTGGCCGATGTACGGTTCGAGGCCGCACCGGCGCAGATCACGCATGAGAACGCGCAACGGCGGATCTACGTCGGGGTGAACGCACGCGGACGGGACGTCGAAAGCCTGGTTGGCGAGATCGAGGACCGGGTGAACAGCGAATTGCTTCTTCCACCGGGTTATCATATCACCTATGGAGGCCAATTCCAGAATCTCGTGGAGGCGAAGCAAAGGCTGTCCCTCGTTGTTCCAATGGCCCTGATCTTGATACTCGGCCTCCTGTACTTCACCTTCCGGTCGTTGCCCCACGCTTTGCTCATCTTCACGGCTGTGCCCTTGAGCGCGATCGGCGGAGTGGCTGCATTGTACCTAAGGGATATGCCCTTCAGTATTTCGGCAGGTGTCGGATTCATCGCTTTGTTCGGTGTTGCCGTGCTCAATGGTCTGGTGTTGATCAGTACATTCAAGCAACTTGCGGCCGACGGGGAGAAGGATGTCCTCGAACGCATCCGCATCGGCACCCGGATGCGCTTGAGACCGGTACTGATGACCGCTTGCGTGGCCTCTCTGGGCTTCCTGCCAATGGCGCTTTCCAACGGTTCCGGCGCCGAAGTGCAACGCCCACTGGCCACCGTTGTGATCGGTGGATTGATATCCGCGACATTGCTTACGCTGGTGGTTTTGCCCGCCCTGTATGCCATGTTCTTCGAAAGGAGGACCAGCGTGAAGGCGGCACTACCGCTCGCCTTGTTTGCGCTGCTATCAGTCGGCTCAGCTTCCGCCCAGGAGTTACGCGTGTTGACCTTGGACAGCGCGATCACGATCGCTCACCGGTCAAGCCCCACCATGCTGGCCGCACGTGCTTCGGAGGCCAGTGCCCAACAGCTTCGACGGACCGGCTTCGAATTGCCGAATACCGAGTTCCAATACATGCAGGGGCAGTTCAATAGCTATGTGCGAGATGATAACAACATCACCATTCAGCAGCGGCTGCCCTTTCCCACAGCGGTTGCCGCACGTTCGGGATTGGTGAAGGCCGAGGCGGAGAGCGCCACCGCCCAGCGACGTGTGAGCGAGGCGGACCTGATCTACGAGGTGGCCGTTCTGTACCATCGGATCCAATTCCTGCACGCGAACGAAGCATTGGTGCAACTTGAGGATTCCACGTTCAGCGAGTTGGCGCGCGTGGCCGAATTGCGACATGGTACTGGAGAAGGAACCCTGCTGCAGCGCACCACGGCCGCGGTCCGAAGCGGAGAGGTCCGGGACAAGCACCGTCGTTTGCTGGCCGAGATCATTGTGGCCCAAGAGCGCTTGGCCGCACGCTTGGGGTTGAATACGATGGTCGATGTGGTGCATGAGGAAATGCGTCCATTGCCTGTTCCGGAACTTCTAGGTGATCCGATCAGGGCCAGCCCTGACCTCCGTGGTTTGGACCACGATGTGGAGGTGGCCCATCAGCGCAAACGCGTGGAAAGCAATGCCTTGTTGCCCGATCTCATGGTGGGTTACTTCAATCAATCGCTCATCGGCGGTCCCACATCCCTTGATATGGCTCCGCTCGCGGTCCGCTCCGATCGTTTCGAGGGCTTTCTTGCAGGTGTGAGCGTTCCACTTTGGTTCCTGCCACAAGCAGCCCGCTCCAAGGCTGCAGGCTACCAGGAGGAGGTCGCGCGGTACACTTTGGAAGCTGCACAGCTCCGGTTCCGCGCGGAGGTGGATGAGGCCCGTACACGTTTGGAGCAGGAGAAGGCCACGCTGCTGCGCTACACCACCGATGCTTTACCGAACGCCGAACGTATCCTGCACACCTCCAACGCGGCCTTTGCCGCCGGAGAGATCGGCCAAGCGGAACACGTCCTTAACGTATTGCAGGCCATGGAGATCCGACAGGCCTACCTGAGGGTTGTGCACGATCACAATACCAATGTCCTTCGCCTTCAACGCTTGATCTCAGCACAATGAGAATGCCAGACACCATCGGTTCGAACGATCCTGAATATCGACCAGCTATGACCTCAATGCGCCTGGTTCGGTTCATCTTTCCATGGTTGA
>JAGQVV010000020.1:7592-13428 GCA_020437805.1 Flavobacteriales bacterium | reverse complement strand
GCATGCAACCAAGGTGATAAGCTGATCACGGAGGTCGTCATCGGGCGCTCCAAGGTGGATTTCCCGTGGAAGGTGTTCTTGGACGAAGCTGAAGCACGCGCTTGGTTGGAAGTGCTGGACTGATCCGCACGCCCTCCTTCCTCAGAACTCCGCACTCCCGGGCGTCCGCGGGAAGGGGATCACGTCTCGGATATTGCTCATCCCGGTCACGAAGAGCACGAAACGTTCCAGGCCCAGCCCGAAGCCGGCGTGCGGCACGGTGCCGAACTTGCGTGTGTCGAGGTACCACCAGAGCTCTTCAGCTGGCACGTTCATGTCCTTCATGCGCGCCTCCAACACATCGAGACGCTCCTCGCGCTGGCTGCCACCGATGATCTCGCCGATGCCGGGGAAGAGCACGTCCATCGCGGCCACGGTCTTTCCCTTTTCGGTGTAGCCAAGGTCCCCCGGACCGTTGGTGCGCATGTAGAAGGCCTTGATCTGCGCAGGATAGCCCGTCACGATCACCGGTTTCTTGAAGTGTTTCTCCACGAGGTAGCGTTCGTGTTCGCTCTGTAGGTCCACGCCCCATTCCACAGGGAATTGGAACTGCTTCTTCTGGTAGGGTTTGCTGCGCAGCAGGATGTCGATCGCCTCGGTGTAAGTGATCCGCTCGAAGGGGTTCTCCAATACGAACTTCAAGCGCTCGATCAATCCCATTTCGCTGCGTTGCGCCTGTGGCTTCTGTTTCTCCTCCTCGGCCAAGCGGCCATCAAGGAAGAGCAAGTCGTCCTTGCTGTTCTTCAGCACACGGGCGATCAAATGCTTGCATAGCCCTTCGGCGAGATCCATGTCCCCTTGCAGGTCCATGAACGCAGCCTCGGGTTCGATCATCCAGAACTCCGCAAGGTGGCGTGTGGTGTTGCTGTTCTCGGCGCGGAAGGTCGGGCCGAAGGTGTATACCTTGCCCAGCGCCAAGGCTGCGAGTTCGGCCTGCAATTGACCGCTCACGGTAAGCCGGCTTTCAGCACCGAAGAAGTCAGCTTTGAAGTTCACTGTCCCATCCTCGGTCAGCGGCGGGGTCTTCGGGTCGAGTACACTCACCCGGAACATTTCACCAGCCCCCTCCGCATCACTCGCGGTGATGATCGGCGCGTGGAAGTAGTTGTAGCCCTCCTTGTTGAAGTACTCGTGGATCCCGAAGCTCACTTGGTGCCGCATGCGAAAGACCGCGCTGTACGTGTTGGTCCGGAAACGCAAGTGGGCGTTCTCACGGAGGAATTCCAGCGAGTGCTTCTTGGGTTGGATCGGATACTTGTCCGCAGGGCTGTCACCCAGCAC
The DNA here is from genome assembly GCA_020437805.1 of Flavobacteriales bacterium. Classification (GTDB taxonomy): domain Bacteria; phylum Bacteroidota; class Bacteroidia; order Flavobacteriales_F; family PHOS-HE28; genus PHOS-HE28. The sequence continues at coordinate 12,108 of JAGQVV010000020.1, read as the reverse complement.
CACCACGGAGGTGACCTTCATTTCCACCTTCTGTCCGCTTCCTTGCGAGGCCACAAGCTCACCTGTGCATTCGATGGCAGCGCTGGTGGTGAAGCGTGCACGTGTGCTCGCATCCACCCGCTCCTGATCGATCACACACTGGAGGTTCAGAATGGTGCTACCATCGTTCAACGCGATGAAGCGATCGTTTCGGAAGGTGCGCACCCATCCTGCCACGGTCACGCTGGTGCCGCTGAGGGATTCGTTCTCGAGGACGGACTTGATGGAGGTTAGAGCGGTCATGTGCGGTACGGCCGATGTTCGGCGCCGCAAAGGAACGAAGTAAGGGCGCACGATCTCACGTGTACTACCTCGCCGAGCGCAATGCGACCAATTTCTGCTGTCGCTCCATGGAGTAGTTCGTGTCAAGGGTATTCGCATGTTCGAGCACGGCGAGTGCGAAATCCTTCAACTTGACCGAATGGGCACCTTGTTCGGCTTCGCATACCGCACTTCGCGCAAGTAACACATCGGCCAGAATGTCCAGGTTTTCAACGGAAGCACCGGAAAGCATCTGTAGCTTGGTTGTCAATTCTTCGGACGTCACGTTGTCCAAGGTCCGATCCCCAAGCCCAATGGCGGCCAGCAGCTGCAGGTCGACGCGGTCGGTTCGTTCGATCATGGTCCCATCATTCGGGGCGCCGGTGAGCTCTGCGAGCAAGCGCCGAAGCACCATGCCGAGCTGCTCGATCTGAAGAAGCATGTGGTCCCTTCGTTCCATTCTGTGGGCAAGGTAGCCGTGCTTTCACCGCAGCAGGGTCCCCCTTCGTGGACGAACGGTAGGTAAAAGTGATAAACGGCGGAAACGATATATTTCAGGAAACGTTTCCGTATGGTAATTGTTTCCTACATTTGCGCCCTGACCAATGGACGTGAAAGAGCAACAGATCATCGACCAGGCCAGTAAGGTCTTCATGCGGCTCGGTATCCGCAGTGTGAACATGGACGATGTCGCCCAGCACCTGCGTATCTCGAAGAAGACCTTGTACCAGTATGTGAAGGACAAGAACGAACTGGTGCAACGCATCGTACAACACATTTGCGATCATCATCGCTCGTCCATCAATGCGATCTGTGAGAAAGGCTTGAACGCGATCGATGAGAACTTCGAGATCGCACGCTTCATCGCTGCGCAGCTGGGGCAGATGCACCCGAGCATCCATTTCGATCTGCAGAAATACCACGCTGAGGCCTGGGACCTGCTGGAACGGACGGAAAAGGCCGACATCTACAGCTGTGTCAGTTCCAATATGGAGAAGGGTATCGCGGAAGGCCTGTACCGCGAGGACCTCAATATACCGGTGATCGCCAAGATCTACATCGCCCGTTTCGATGCCGTATTCGATAGTGCGCTGTTCCCCGAGAGCGAGTACGATTTCCAAGAGGTCATCTGGGAGATGTTCCGCTACCACATCCGCGGTATCGCCAGTGACAAAGGCATCAAGTACCTGATCAAGAAGGTCAAGAAAGAACATCCTGCATCATGAGGTTTCGAACGATGATCGCGCTGGCCCTGGCCGCGATGTCCACCCACGCACAAGGGCCCTTGAGCCTGAGCCTTCATCAAGCCATCGAGCTTGCTGCGAAGCAGAGCTATGCCGTGCAGACCAGCGAGTTGGAGGCTGAGAAGGCCCGTCGAAAGATCAACGAGGTGATGGCAGTTGGCCTGCCTCAGGTCAACGCCGATGCTGGTGTCCAGAACTACATCGACGTCCCGATCTCCGTGGTTCCCAATTTCTTCGGCGGCGGATCCGAAGGGCCTGAATACCTCGAGGCGCAGTTCGGCCTTCCATGGACGACCAATGCTCGTGTGCAATTGAACCAGTTGATCTTCGATGGTTCGTACTTGATCGGCCTGAAAGCCACTAGGGAACTGCGTCAGCAGAGCGAGCAGGAGCTGCAGCTCTCCATTCGTGATGCGAAGGCAGCGGCGGCAAAGGCCTATTACGGAGCACTAGCTGCGGATGAAGGCGCCGTGGCCATGGCCGAGATCGTGCCCGTGTTGGAGCGCAGTCTGCGTGAGGCCGAGGCCATGCAACAGAACGGTTTCATGGAGGAGACCGACGCCGACCGGATCCGGATCGAACTGGCGAACACACGGGACCAGCTCATCGTGTTCGAACGCCAACGCACCTTGGCCATGAACTTCCTCCGCTTCTACCTCGGGTTACCGGCAAGCACGCCCTTGGAACTGACGGACGAACTGGGTACACTGATCGACGACCCTGTGGAACGGGCCCTGGTAGAGCAGCCACTGAACCTGGACTCCCACGTGGAGCATCGGATCGCCGCTTCCCGCGTGCGCTTGCAAGAGCTCAATGTGCGCAACGAGAAAGCCGCCTACCTGCCCAAGTTGGGCGGGTTCTTCAGCTACCAGCAACAAGCCTTCGGCGTTGATAACATGATCGATACGGATTGGTACCCGGCCACGCTATGGGGACTCAGCCTGGAGGTGCCCATCTTCAGCAGTGGTATGCGCTCCAGCAAGGTGGCGCAGGCGAAACTACAGCAGCAGCAGGTGGATGTGAACATGGTCATGACCACCGAACGACTCCGCCTGGAAGAGGCCCAGGACCGCAGCGATGCCGAGACCGCGCAAGCCTTGTACGAGACCCAGAAGGAACGCTTGGCATTGGCAAGAAAGGTCTTCGAACGTACCACCACGAAGTTCACCGAAGGCCTTTCGTCGAGTTTCGAGTTGACAAACGAACAGAGCAACTACCTCCAAGAACAACAAGCGTACATCCAACGCGTGGCCGACCTCGTCAACGCACGCACCGAACTCCGTAAGACACTCGACCTCTTCTGATCCACCACAGCACCATGAGGAACATCCTGTACATCCTATCGGCCACCACACTGCTAAGTGCCTGCGGGGGGGCTGTTACCGAAGCCGACGTCCTGAAGCATCGCACACAACGCGATAGCCTCAAAACAGCGCGTGAGGAATTGAACGCGACCATCGCCGAGGTCGAGGCCTGGCTCGCGAAGAACGACCCCGAGTTGCAGCGCACACTGCCCACGGTCACCACGATCGAGTTGAGGGCGCGGCCTTTCGCGCATTACACCGAAGCCCATGGCAGCGTGAAGGCCGATGAGAACGCTTTGCTTTACAGCAGCACCGGTGGTGAAGTGCGCCGGATCCTGGTCAAGGCCGGCCAGCAGGTCCGCAAGGGGCAACTGGTCGTGGACATCGATACCGATGTGCTGCAGAGCAACATCGCACAGGCGGAGACCAACGCACGCTTGGCGCGGGACGTCTTCACCCGGCAATCCAAACTGTGGGAGCAGCAGATCGGAAGTGAGATGCAGTTCCTGGAAGCGAAGAGCCGCATGGAGGCCGCCGATGCACAACTCGCCGCATTGCGCGAACAGTTGCGCAACGCTCAGGTCTCCGCTCCCTTTGATGGTGTGGTGGATGAAGTGTTCCCCAACGTCGGCGACATGACCACGCCCATGCAACCCGTTGCGCGGGTGGTCAGCCTGGGCAAGTCCAGCATCGAGACCGAGCTCTCCGAGGATATGTTGACGAAGGTGGCGCTCGGCGATCCCGTGGAAGTGCACCTGCCCGAAGTGGGCGATACGCTCAATGCGACCATCGACCAGATCGGTCAGTTCATCAACCCGAACAACCGCACATTCAAGATCACCTTGCGCATGGAGAACGGTTCCAAGTTGCGCCCGAACCAGCTGGCCAACGTGCGCATCCGCGACATGGAGGCCGAGGAGGCCTTGGTGATCCCCAGCCGCTTGGTCATGGAGAACGCCAAGGGCAGGAGCTACGTGTATGTGCTGGTGGATGACGCTGGCGTGAAGAAAGCGAAGAAGACCTTCGTCACCGTGCTTTCCGCACAAGGTGGTGAGTTGATGATCGCCAAGGAACAAGGCGGTCTGCAAGGAACAGAAACGCTCATCGACCAGGGCGCACGCTTGGTGGTTAACGATCAAGAGGTGCAACTCGCCAAAGGAGCCTGAACGCCATCGTGACCATGGACAACCACACGAACCACACCAACGACAAGCGTTTCGCGCTGTCGACCTGGGCGGTGGACAACCGCGCCACCGTGATGGTGATGACGGTGTTGATCGCCCTGATCGGATCCACGGCCTACAACGACATGCCGCGCGAAGCCTTCCCCGAGGTGGTCACGCCGGAGATCTACATCGGCACCGCATACCCCGGCAACGCGCCGGACGACATGGAAAAGCTGGTCACCCGACCACTGGAGAAGGAGATCAAGACCGTGACCGGGATCGACGAGATCAATTCCACCAGCGTGCAGGGCTTCAGCACCATCCAGGTGAAATTCGATTTCAACGTAACGCCCACGGAAGCCCTGCGCAAGGTGAAGGATGCCGTGGACAAGGCCAAGGCCGACCCGAGCTTCCCCACCGATCTGCCCGCCGAGCCGAACATCTTCGAGATGAACTTCTCGGAGCTCACACCCATCCTCAACGTCAACCTCAGCGGCGACTA
>JAGQVV010000020.1:0-7501 GCA_020437805.1 Flavobacteriales bacterium | reverse complement strand
CGCATCAGCCTCGACCTCCCCAAGATGGAAGCGCGCAAGGTCAGCTTCCAGGATGTGGCCGGCGCCGTATCGCAGGAGAACGTGAGCGTTAGCGGTGGCGAAGTGCTCATCGATGGGCTGCGGCGCAGCATCAGCGTCAACGGCGAATTCACCGACATGGACCAGGTGCGTGCCGTGATCGTACGGCACGAGAACCAGGAGGTCGTGCGCTTGGGCGAGATCGCCGATATCGACTTCACCTACAAGGAAGCCAACAGCTACGCCCGCGAATACGGACAGCCCGTGGTGATGGTGGATGTGATGAAGCGCAGCGGCAAGAACCTGCTCGTTGCCAGCGACAGCATCCAGGTCATCATCGAACACTTCAAGGCGAATGTGTTCCCGCGTGACCTCAACGTCAGCATCACCGGCGACATGAGCGATCAAACGCGTACGCAGGTGGACGAGCTGGAGAACAGCATCATCTTCGGTATCCTGCTTGTAGTGGGCGTCCTCATGTTCTTCCTCGGGCTGCGCAACGCCATCTTCGTCGGTATCGCAATTCCCATGAGCATGATGCTCAGCTTCGCGGTGCTCAACATCATGGGCATCACCCTCAACATGATGGTGCTCTTCAGCCTTGTGCTCGCACTGGGTATGTTGGTGGACAATGGCATCGTGGTCATCGAGAACACGCACCGCTTGATGAGCGAAGGGCAAGGCCCGATCCGCGCCGCCAAGAACGGGATCGGCGAAGTGGCATGGCCCATCATCGGCAGCACGGCCACGACGGTAGCGGTGTTCGTGCCGCTCATGTTCTGGCCCGGCATCATGGGCGAGTTCATGAAGTTCCTGCCGCTCACCCTCATGGTCGTTCTGGCCAGCTCCTTGTTCGTGGGCCTGGTCATCAACCCCATGCTGGCCTCGCGGTACATGCGTGTCAAACAGGATGGCCCAACACGCTTCCTCACCTTCGTCGTAGGCAAGTGGATGCTCATCTTCGGTCTCGTGTTCAGCCTTCTGGGCTACTTCGGTGGCATCAAGCCGGTGTTCACATTGGGGAATCTCGCGGTGGTCTTCGCCCTGTTCGGATACCTGAACCACTATTTCCTCTATCCGGCCTCCATCCGATTCCAGGAGGTCACCATGCCACGCTTGGAGGAACGTTACCGGCGCTTCCTGGTGTGGGTGCTCGCCGGTAAACGCCCGCGCTTCATGTTCCTGGGCACCATCGGCCTGCTGATCTTCTCGTTCATGCTGCTTGGCCTCATCCCACCGAAGACCCTCTTCTTCCCGATCAACCAGCCGCAGTACGTGAACGTGTTCATCGAGAAGCCGATCGGTACGGACATCGATGAGACCAATGAGACCACGAAACTGGTGGAGGCACGTGTGTTCGAGCTGCTCAGCGACCCGGCCTACAACGAATTGATCGCAGATACGCTTCCGGACGGCACCGTGGAGGAACGCATGGAGAACTTCCTGGTCAGTTCGGTGATCGCGCAGGTGGGTGAAGGGACCAGCGACCCCATGGCTGGACCTTCGTTGGCAGCCACACCGCACAAGGGTCGCGTGCAGATCAGCTTCGTCAAGTACGCCGATCGACGCGGCATCAACACCCTGGATGTGATGGAGCGTGTGCGCGAAGTGGTACGCGACGTGCCGGGTGTGTCCGTCATCGTGGACAAGGACCCAGCAGGTCCTCCTGCCGGCAAGCCGATCAACATCGAGATCAAGGGCGACGACGTGGACGGCCTCATCGTGGAAGGTGAGCGTCTCCGGCAGTTCCTGATCGCGCAACACATCGCTGGCGTGGAGGAGCTCAAGCTCGATGTCGAGACCGGCAAGCCGGAGATGCCGGTGGAGATCGATCGGGCCAAGGCCGGACGCTACAACGTGAGCACCTTCGCGATCGGTGATGCCATCCGTACCGCGCTCTATGGCCGTGAGGTCAGTACCTACAAGGAAGGGGAGGACGACTATCCGGTGAACATCCGCCTGAAGGACGAGTACCGCTACGATCCGGAAGTGCTCACCAACATGCGCGTCACCTTCCGCGACCAGACCAACGGACAGATCCGCCAGGTGCCCATCAGCGCCCTGGCCAGCACCAGCTACACGAGCACATACAGTGCGGTGAAGCGCAAGGACCTGAAGCGCATGGTGCAGGTGCAGAGCAACGTGCTGGGTGATGCCAACCCGAACGAAGTGGTGGGGAAGGTGCAGGTAGCCATGGAGGGTTATGACAAGGACCCGAGATACAGCTATGCCTTCACTGGGGAGATGAAGGAACAGGAGAAGCAGATGGCCTTCCTGAGCACCGCTCTGTTCATCGCCTGCGCCTTCGTGTTCATGATCATCGTGACCATGTTCAACAGCAGCAGTACACCGGCGATCATCATGTTCTCGGTCATCTTCAGCTTGATCGGGGTGTTCCTGGGACTCATCGTGTTCCGGATGGAGTTCGTGATCATGATGACCATGATCGGCATCATCTCGCTCGCCGGCGTGGTCGTCAACAACTCCATCGTCCTCATCGACTTCTTCGAACTCCTCCGTGCGCGACGCCGCGAGGCACTGGGCCTCAAGGAAGGGGAGAAGCTGCCCTTGAACGAGGTCATCCTCTGCATCGAAGAGGCCGGCGCACGCCGCCTGCGTCCCGTGCTGCTCACCGCCATCACCACCGTACTCGGCCTCATCCCCTTGGCGGTCGGTATCAACATCAACTTCTTCACCCTCTTCACCGACCTTGATCCCAACATCATGATCGGGGGTGACAACGTGGTGTTCTGGGGGCCCATGAGCTGGACCGTCATCTACGGCCTCATCTTCGCCACCTTCCTCACCCTCGTCATCGTACCGGTCATGTACCTGATCATGACCAAGATCAAGTACAACCTGCAGAAACCGAACATCGCCGAAGTCCCCGAGGATGCACCGAAGTTCAGCGAGATGTCGGTGAACTAGAGCACGGTGACCATACCGTTATCAGCGGCCCGGTCCTGAAAAGGATCGGGCCGTGCGGTGTCCTCCCACCGCCACAATGTTGAACTTCGCACCGTGCGCTCCCTCCTCCTCGTCCTCCTCATTGCTCCGCTTTCCATCGTCGGACAGGTGCTCACTCCCACGATGCTCACCCCCCTGGACCCTACGCTCAACGAGACCAGCGCCCTGGTGGTGCTCAACGGCGAAGTTTGGACCCTGCTGGATAGCGAAAACCCCAATGCCCTTTACCGCCTCGATCCCGTAACCGGTGCGGTGCTGCGCACCGTTACCGTAAGCAACGCGAGCAACGTGGACTGGGAAGAGCTCACTGCCGATGCCGAGTGGCTCTACATCGGCGACTTCGGCAACAACTTCGGATCGCGCACCGATCTGCGCGTGTACCGCGTACCGCTCAACGAGCTTCTCGATCCCACCACCACCGAACTGGTCGCTGATACAATCTCCTTCGCCTACCCGCTGCAAACGGACTTCACACCCGCCTACCGCGCCAACGATTGGGACCTGGAGGCCATGGTCGCCGTGCACGATAGCCTCTTCCTCTTCAGCAAGAACTGGGTGAGCAACACCAGCTACCTCTACGCCCTATCCGCCACACCCGGGGATCACCTTGCCCTACGGCGCGATACCTTGACGGCCGATGGCTTGGTCACCGGTGCCACCTTCGATCCGACCAACGGGGCCGTGGCCTTGGTCGGCTATTCTGCCAGCACTTTCCGTCCCTTCGTGTGGCGCTTGATCGGCTACCCCGGCCATGCCTTCTTCCAGGGCACCGCGGAACGCATCGCTCTCAGCCTGGCCATGACGCAAATGGAGGCCATTGCATGGAACGGTTCCGATGCTGTATACCTCAGCAACGAAAGCAACCTACTGAACAGGGCCCACCTCTGGCAGATGCCCTTGGAGGTACGTCCCGGCATTCCGGAACCGGCACCCGGTAGCCCCACCCTTTGGCCTTCGCCCAATGATGGCCGCTTCATCCTGGAAGTTGAAGCCCCCGCCCAGCTGGAGCTCTTCGATACCAGTGGCCGGCGCGTAAGGGAGCAGCCCCTGCGCCCCGGCACCAACCACATCGCCATCAACGTACCCAACGGCGTGTACATCGTGCGCACGGGATCACGCAATGCGGTGGTTCGGATGACGGTGGTGCGCTGAGGGTGCTGCTTGTGCTCTATATCACACTGCCCGTGCTCTTCGCGATCTTCCCTTGGACACAGGACCTGGCCGAGGTGCTCTTCGGATACATCACCCGACCGGTGGCGCATATCGCCATGTCTTTGTGGGATTTCTTGCCGGACCTGATCACCATAGTGGTGATCGTAGCGGTGTTCCACTACGTGATCAAAGGCTTGGCCTTTCTGCGCGACGAGGTGCGTACCGGAGCGCTGGTGATCCCGGGGTTCTACACGGATTGGGCCACGCCCACATTCCAATTGCTCCGGGTCATCCTTTACGCTTTCATGGTGGTGGTCGTGTTCCCTTACCTGCCCGGTTCGGACAGCCCGGTGTTCCAAGGCGTCACAGTGTTCTTGGGTGCCCTTTTCACCTTCGGTTCCGCGGGGTCCCTCAGCAATATCATATCGGGGCTTGTGCTCACTTACATGCGATCGTTCCAGAAGGGCGATAGGGTCCGGATCGGAGAGGTCTTCGGTGATGTGATCGAGCGCAATATGCTCGTGACGCGTGTACGCACCACCAAGAACGAGATCATATCCATCCCGAACAGTACGGTGATCAATAGCCATACGATCAACTACACGAGCGATTCAGCGGAACGCGGCTTGATCATCCACAGTACGGTCACCATCGGCTATGACGTGCCTTGGCGGCAGGTCCATGGACTCTTGATCGCCGCGGCCAAGAAGACCGAATCGATCGAAGCTGAGCCGGTGCCGTTCGTGTTGCAAACGAGCTTGGATGATTTCTATGTGCGCTACGAGATCAACTGCTACACCAAACAGACCACACGTCAGGCATTCATCTACTCACAACTGCACGAGAACGTCCAGGATGCATTCAATGCCGCGGGTGTGGAGATCATGAGCCCGCACTACCGGGCCATGCGCGATGGTAACCGCACCACCATGGCCAGTGATCAGGTGCCCCCCGATTACGAGGAGCCGTCGTTCCGGGTGCGATTCCGTAGCGACAACCCCAAGGAGGGGAAGGACCGCTTGTGAACACCAACGCTGGGGTTTCTCAGTGCAGGGGAAGACGTTGGAGCGCGCACATCGAGGTATGTTCGTGGCATGATACGCGGGCAGGCCCTTGTTCTGTTCTTCCTGTTCCTCGGGTTGAGTGCTGCTGGGCAAACCGTATCGACCTTGAGCGGTCGGGTGGTCGATGCCGTCTCGCACGGAGCGCTGCCCGGAGCCACCGTCCAAGTGCATGTAGCGGACACCAGCTATGGAAGTACAGCCAATGTGCACGGTGCGTTCCGCTTCGAGGCTTTGCCCACGGGCATCCATAGGGTGGTCGCCAGCTATGTCGGGTATGCCGCCGTGGAGATACCGGAAGTATGGGTACGGCTAGGAAAGGATGAGTTCGTTGAACTGGCGTTGGTGCGCGCACCGAATGAACTGCGTGAGGTGGAGGTCCGCTCGGCCGGGCCTTCGCGCATGGAAAGCTGCAGCATGCACACCCTTACCGTGGAGCAAAGCCTACGCTATCCGGCTACGTTCTTCGACCCGGCGCGCTTGGCCATGAACTATGCCGGTGTGGCCGGCACCAACGACCAAGCCAACCACTTCAGCGTCCGTGGCAACGGCCCGGCGAGCAATGCGTGGATGCTCGAAGGTGCCGAGATCGTTGACCCCAACCACCTGACCAACGCCGGTACCGCGAGCGACCTGCCCACCTTGAGCGGTGGTGGCACCACGATCCTCAGCGCTCAAATGCTTGGAACTTCACGCTTGCTTACGGGTGCTTTTCCAACGTCCTATGGCAACGCATTGGGCGGCATCATGGACCTGCGCTTGCGGCCCGGGTCCAATACGCGCCGCGCCTACACCGGGCAGGCGGGATTGCTTGGCATCGACCTCAGCGCTGAAGGTCCGTTCAAGGTAGGGGGTAAGGCCTCGTACTTGGTGAACTATCGGTATTCCACCTTGGGCCTGCTCAGTGCGATGGGTGTTCAGCTTGGCGAAGAGGACATCACCTTCCAGGACCTCAGCTTCAATGTTTCCCTGCCCATGGGCAAGTCGCTGCTTACCGTTTTCGGCATGGGTGGTAACAGCAGCAATCGCTTCGATGCGAAGGACAGTGCTGAGTGGAAGTATGATAAGGACAGCAGGAACATCGATTACACAGCGAAGGTGGGTGCGGCCGGTGCGACCTTCCGCTTGCCGTTGGGCAGCAATGCGGTGTGGAGCAGCACTGCGGTGATCTCCGCGAACGATCAAGAACGGACCGTGGAGGACCTTGCATTTTCGGGTTTTACATTCCGGGATACAGCGCTGTTGTATGAGCGGAAATCGAGCATGGTGAGCCATGTCCAAGGCGCGGTCGGATCGCGGGCCACGTTCCGTGTCGGGGGCAGTGCCATGGAGCGGGACCTGCGCAAACGCTTGTACGGCATTTCGGATACCACTACCGCTTGGTTGCTTCGACCGTGCGCACAATTCGGTTACGCGATCACCGAGCGATTGCATACCGAGGTCGGCGTGGCGTATTCCAAGTACACGGCCAACGGTTCGGATGCCTTGGAGCCGCGTTTCACCATCCGCAATAACTTCCGCAAAGGATGGATGAGCTTGGCGATGGGTCAGCGCGCCCAATTGCCGCAGGTGCAGTTCTTTCCGTGGGAAGGAACCCTCTTCACGGATGCGAACGGTACGGTCGTTCGTCGCGTGGACAACAGCGGTATCGGCCTAACGCGTTCACAGGAGATCGTGCTTGCCTACGAACATGCTTTCAAGCCTTATTTGGTACTGCATATCGAGGTTTACTACCAGCAGCTTCGGGACGTACCCGTGGGGAACCCATTGGGCTTTTCGCCGAACGCGTTCGGAGAAAGCATCGTGAACACTTGGGAGGGTATCACGTGGCCCATACTTGAACAGCTAGGTGAGGCCACCAACCAGGGCATTGAGATCTCGTTCGACCATCGGTTCCACCGGAACTTCTTCTACCAAGTGAACGCCACCTTGCTCGACGCGCGCTTCACGGACATCCAAGGTGGCTTGTACAACAGCCGATGGAACACTAGCGGAATGAGCAACGTTGTGTTGGGACGCGAGTGGGTGAAGGAGAAAGAAGGCGGCAAGCGCACATGGGGTGTGAACGGAAGATTGAACGTAGTGGGTGGACAACGCCATACACCCAGCGACGACCGGTTCTCTTCGGGTCCAGAACCGTTCAGCGCGCAGTACGACACTTACCATCGGGTCGATCTGCGCGTGTACCTGAAACGAGAGCGGAAGGGGCACACCGGCATGTGGGCCGTGGACCTTCAGAACGTTGCGAACGCGCAGAACGAAGCATACGTGTACTACGATCGTCGCCAGAATGCAGAGATCAC
>JAGQVV010000192.1 GCA_020437805.1 Flavobacteriales bacterium | reverse complement strand
GACGTGATGGAGCACATTCTGGAGGACGAAGCCGCCTTGCGTTGTTACAGCACATCGCTCAAGTCCGGTGGCATGCTCATCATCAGCACACCGAGCGATCAAGGCGGCAGCGACGTGCACGAGGAGGGCGATGGCTCCTTCATCGAGGAACATGTGCGCGACGGATACAACATCGAAGACATCCGTGCCAAGTGCCTGCGCAACGGATTCAGCAAGGTGGAGGCCCGTTACAGTTACGGCGCACCCGGCAGGATCAGTTGGAAGTTGAGCATGAAGTGGCCCTTGCTGATGCTCCAGGCCAGTAAGCTCTTCTTCATCGTACTTCCATTCTACTACATCATCGCCTACCCCATCGCCTTCTTACTGAACATGGCCGATGTGCGCATGACGCATCCCACGGGAACAGGACTGATCGTGAAAGCTTGGAAATAGAATGTGAGCATGGCCACATGACCACATGAACCTCCCCCTCCTATTCGCCCGCCGATACCTGCTTGCCAAGCGGTCGCAGAACGCGATCAACATCATCACGGCCATCAGCATCGGGGTGATCGCGGTGGTCGCTGCGGCGATGGTGGTGGTGTTGAGCACCTTGAACGGCATCGCCGAACTGGTGGACTCCATCTACAGCCCTTTCGACCAGGACATCACGATCACAGCGGCCGAGGGCAAGACCTTCGAGCGCGACGCGGTGGACCTGCCCGCGATCCTGGCGGACCCGGCCGTGATGGACGCCAGCTGGGTGATCGAGGAGAACGTGCTCATGCGCGCTGGCGACCAGCAGATGGTGGGTCGGCTCAAGGGTGTGGAGCCGCAATACCTGATGATGAGCCGCATGGACCAGCACATGTTCAGCGGCAAACCCAGCCTCCAAGGGGTGGCCGGCCCGGTCGCGATCCTCGGCATCGGCCTGAAGACGGAACTCGGGGTGGCACTGGATGATGGGATCTTCCAACCCCTTGACATCAGCGCACCTATTCGTGGACGCAAGCTCAGTAGGTACCAACGCGGCGCCTTCGAGACCGTGTCCATGGCCGTTGGAGGGGCCTATACCATGAACATGGAATTCGATTCCAAATACGCCTTGGTCGACCTGGAGCTTGCCGCGGAACTGCTTCAATACGATAGTGCGGTAAGCGCCTTGGAAGTGAAGCTCGTGGACGATAAGCGCATGGATGACTTCGCCGAAGCACTGCGAACGAAGCTGGGGAAGGACCTTGTGGTAAGGACGAGGTACCAGAAGAACGCGCTGATGTACAGCACGAACGCCTCGGAGAAGTTCTTCACGTTCGCCGTGTTGGCCTTCATCGGTCTGATCGGGGCATTCAACATCATCGCCTCGCTCACCATGATGATGATCGAGAAACGCAGGGACATGGGTACCCTCATGGCCATGGGTGCCACACCATCAACGGTCCGACGGATCTTCTTCGGCGAAGGGATGCTGATCGTGTTCCTGGGCACCGTGATAGGCCTCCTGCTGGGGCTGGGCATCTGCTGGGCGCAGCAGACCTTCGGTTTCGTGCAACTCGTCGGCTCAGTGGTGGAAGCCTATCCTGTCAAAGTATTGGGGGCCGACCTTGCAGTGATCTTCGCAGTGGTCACAGGAATCGGTCTGCTGGCCTCGTGGGTGCCGTTGGGCAGCCTGAGCCGAAGGTTCCTTCAGGCCACGTCGGCCAATGTATAGTTCGCGATCACCTCATCAAGGATCTCCTCCAGCACCGCCGGATCGCGCTCGGTGCAAAGCCGAAGTCGCATCTCCTTCACGTTGGGTAGGCCTTTGAGGTAGTTCCCATAGTGACGACGCATCTCCACCACCCCTTCCCATGGTCCTTTCCATACCAAGGAACTGCGCAAGTGTTCCCGCGCAGCCTCCACCCGGTCCAAGATCGTGGGAGTCGGAAGATGCTCACCGGTGGCCATGAAATGCTTGATCTCGTTGAAGATGAACGGATGACCGATACTGGCCCTTCCGATCATGATGCCGTCCACACCATACCGGTTCCGGTATTCCA
>JAGQVV010000191.1 GCA_020437805.1 Flavobacteriales bacterium | reverse complement strand
CGCGTGCGTGGCCGCCCGATGAAGGACATGGCCAGGGCTTCACCGCCACTGCCCGTACGCTGACCGATGAGAACGACGGCCGGCAGGGTATCCGGAAGGACCACCGGTGAGCGGACCAGTGTGATGTGGTCGGCCCCTTCCGGATGGTCCGCGGCCCGGCAATACCACCAGGCCTGGCGTGTGCCGTCGGGGAGTGCGTCCCAGCCCAGGTCGCCACAGCCGAGCAAGGGGCCAAGACCTGCAAGCGCCGGGTACATGTTGCCGCCCGTGTTGCTGCGCAGGTCGATGAGCCAGCCGATGGGGCGCTGGGCGTGCAGGTCAAGCACCGCGCGTTGCAGGCTGTCCGCGAACAGGCCGCAGCTCAGGGAGTCGCCGTTCATGAAGCCATCCACCCGCACCAGCGCGATGCGGTCCTTCAGCAGGCGGCACGAGAAGGGGTAGGTCAGCGCCCGGTCCGTGGCCGGCTGGAGCCGTTCCCGCACCGCGCCGGGTGGGTACAGGGCGCTGTGTCGATCGATCCCGTTCACCAGGGTGTTCAGGATGGCGTGGCTGTGTGCGCGTGTGCTGGTGTCGGTGAGTTGGATGTCCACCTGCCGCCACAGGGCTTGCCGGTCCAGCTTCGCCCGGTGAAGCGAGTGTGTGTAAAGGGAATCAACGGCAGCATGCAGGTATCCCTGCTCGGGATGGGGCCGCTCGCAGCTGCTATGGAAGAGCATATAAAGTAGCCCCACCGTCCAGCGGGCAGCCCGTGTTCTGTCGATACGGGTGGTGTTCATGGGTGACCAAAGGTCGGCCCTGTTCAGCAGGTGAAGGTGCTGCGGATCAGTGATCGGTCGGCAGATCCCTTGGCATCCCTACCGCTAAGATGACGAGGTGGTCGGCAGGTGATGAGAGACGCGTTCCCAGATGGGCTCATTCCGTGCTTCGGGTCTGAAGCACCTGGAAGTAAGGATGAGGGCCAATGATCGGGAGTGACGCGACTCTTTCTGGATCCCTTGTTGCAGGACCCGATGAACAGATCCCGAATGGATCTATTCCTTGATCACCCGACCCATCGATCTTCCATCCAGGGAACGGATGACGTACAGTCCGGCGGACAGATGCTTCACATCGATCCGGACCCGATCAGGACCTTCGATTCGCATGGGTGCATCCACGGCGCGCCCGAAGGCATCGAATAGGAGATAGGCGGTGCTGTTGCTCCTGTCGAACACCATGACCTCATCGCGAGCAGGGTTGGGAACAACATGCAGTTCGGCGATCGCCCGTTCTTCGCGTATGCCCACGGACAGCCCGTATGGCAGCGATCCCGTGATGTAATGGATCGGCCCGCCCGGGGCCGTCGGCAGGGTGTCCGCATACATGCTGCCATCCGCTGCGATCTCCATCAGACCATAGCGACCGTTCAGTTCACCGGCCGCAATGATGCTCTGTCCGTTGTCGGTCCAGATCGCGTTGCTGGAAAAAGTGGCGCTATCCGAAGGAGCGTTCCAGGTGAGTTGTGTGAGGCTGTCTCCGTTCTGCTTGATCTTGAAATAGTTCACCACGTTCACACCGCGGTCGACACTCGGGCTGTAGAACGCGTTGCTTCGACTGAACAGGATCCACTGCCCGTCCGGCGACCAGACCGGCCACGTGTCGAAGGCGGTGGTGTTCGGAATGGGAGTACGCCCGGTGCCATCCCGGTTCACCGTGAACAGGGTCTGGAACACGTTGTGGCCGACCACCAGTTCATCGCTTTGGCGGATGCGCGGGCCATCATCATCGCAGTCGGTCGTCATGGTACCAAGCACCGTGGTGTTGTCGAAGCTGTTGTTGTAGATCGTGCAGGCGTATGCCACAGCGGATGAGCTATCGCTCTCGAAGAGATCATACCCGACCGTGAAGTCGATGCTGTTGAACAGGATGAACTCGTCGCCGGTCGCGATCGTACGGCGGGTCCATTGCCCTCCATTGAACAGGGACACCAGACCTCCATTGGCCAGCGTGCCGCTGAGATACAGGAGATACCTGCCATTCATGACCAGTTGCGGTGTCACGGCGGTATCCACATACAGCGAATCGATGCCGGATCCGTCGCTCAGGCGGATCGAAGGCACGTTGCCATCGAGTCGGTTGTATAGGAGGCGATCGGTGAGTGTCTGGGCGTTCACGACCGAGGCCATCAACAGCGTGCCGAGCAACAAGACGTTCGTCCGATCCATGGGATGAAGTATTTGGGATAGTGAAGATCGTAAATGGTTCGATCCCCTGAGCCGCATCCTGATCAATGAGCGGCACCAGCTCGTATACGATCTTCGGCTTCAGGCCCAGTTCGTATTTTTCGAACAGGCTATCGGTGTGCGGGCCAGGACAATAATACGCGCCGTGCTCTACTTTCGGACACCAATGCAACTCGAATGGCCAAGGCGAACAACAAGACCGTAGAGAACAAGCAGAGCGTGGAGGATTTCCTTGCCGCCCAAAAGATCGATACCGTGAAGGATGACTGCCTGGCCATCATCACGCTCATGTCCAAGGCAACGGGTGAGCAACCGAAGATGTGGGGGCCGTCGATCGTGGGTTTCGGCAAGTTCCCGATGAAGTATCCCAGCGGGCGCGAACTGGATTGGTTCTATTGCGGCTTCAGCCCACGCAAGGACAAGCTCACGCTCTATTTCATGGACGGCTTGGAGAACAAGGAGGCCCTGCTGGCCAAATTGGGGAAGCATAGCATCGGAAAGAGCTGCCTGTATGTCAAGCGCCTGTCCGACCTGGATATGAAAGTACTGGGCGAGATGGTTGACCAAAGCGTGGCGTACATGCGAAAGCAGTATGGGGCGAAGTGAATGCTGCAACATACCTGAACTGGGAAAACCCTGGGATCGAGTGTGCTCACGGGTGATCGGCCAACGTGGTCATTGATATGGCATCGAACGCGATCGGGCTGTTGCAGCAGGAGATCAGGGCCTGCACCACGTGCGCGCTACACCTGCCTTTTCCACCACGCCCCATCTTCCAGTTCAGCGCGAAGAGCCGGATACTGATCTGCGGCCAGGCACCCGGCTGTGTGGTTCACGAGGGCGGCGTTCCCTTCGACGACAAGAGCGGCGAGCGGCTGCGTGAATGGTTGGGAGTGGACCGCGTGCAGTTCTACAATGAGGAGGTCTTCGCCATCGTGCCCATGGGCTTTTGCTTCCCGGGCAAGGAGGGCTCGGGCGATGCACCACCACGAGGCGAGTGCGCACCGCAATGGCATGCCCGCGTGTTCGCCGCCATGCCCGAGGTGAGGCTTACCGTGTTGATCGGCCAGTACGCCATCGGCCATTACCTGCACCGCACGAAAGCACGCAACCTCACCGAGACCGTTCGCCACTTTGCGGAATACCTGCCCGACCACTTTCCCATTGTCCATCCTTCACCGCTTAACTTCCGGTGGCAGTCGCGCAATCCGTGGTTCGAGGCGGAAGTCGTTCCCGCGCTCAAGGAGCACGTGGAGCGTGCAATGCGGTAAGCGGCCGGTCACTTCGGTTTCAACGACATCACGTGGGCCAGGCCCAGCTTCAGCCATTTCACCAAAAGCTTCTTGTCCTGAAGCACGGTGTCCGGTACGCGCACATGGTCCTTCATCACCGCGCCGTAGGACTTGAAGGGCCCACCACCGTGCGCCTTGATGAACTTCTCCTGGTCGGGCTTGGACAAGCGGATGCCTAGTTCACCAGCCTTGTTCACTTGGGAGAACATGTAGCCGTTGGCCGACGTGTACAGCATGTTCTTCCCTTTGAATTCGATCTCCTTGATCGAGCGCACTGCTGCTTCGTACAGGGCAGCAACGTCAACACCTGGGGGCGCCGCTTCGGCCATGGACATCTTCGCCCAGGCCGTCAACTGCTTGCCATCGGTGAGGATCTTTTCCGGCACTTCCCAATAGGGCATGCCCTTCTTCTTCGCGTCGGAGAAGTAGGGCTTCATCCCATGCTTCTCGAAGTCGGCCTGGTTGCCTGCGTGCACCTTCAAGCGGAACACCCCTTGGGCAAGCATGCCGAACATGACACCATCCTTGAAGAACCCGACCCCACCGAACATCTTCTTCACCGTGATCCCGCTGATGCTGCCGAGCGCCCCCAGCAGCTCATTCACTCGATCATCCGTTGTCGCCATATCCGCTATCGTGTTGGTCCAAGGTACACCACAAGACCATCCAGGCCGCGTTCAAGGGTCTTCCGCATCCTTCCCTTCATGAGGCTGCTGAGCCAGCCCATCGGCGCGCGCATACGGTAGGCAAAGTCCTGTTGGATCCGCGTGCCACCATGCACCGGAGTGAACGTGAATTCGCTCTCCAGGACGGCCATGGGGAAAGAGGACGCGAGCAGGGTGAGCTTGAACCGGCGCTGGTCCTCCCATTCGGTGATCCGCTCCTCCAGAAATCCGCCTTCCATCGGTACGCACCGGCGTGTGCAACCTATGCCGGACCGCTCGCTTGAGATCAACGTTGAACTACGGATCGCCGGGTTGTATGCACTGACTTGCCCAAAGCCATGGGCCACGGTATCCCAGACCTTTTCGAGCGGGGCGTCGATGACGCGCTCCACGCGGAGATGAACGGGTGCCTTCATTCCAAGAGCAGCTGCTGGGATCGACTGAAGCAGAGCATCTTCATGATCGTGCTGGCAACAGGGTCCACCTTCAAGGCGCTCAGGCGTTCGAGTGCATGGCCATGCGGTTCCCTTCGCTGTCCAAGAAGAAGGCCATGAAGCCGAACTCACCGATCTGCGTCTTGGGCATGACCACTTGACCGCCGGCCTTCTCAACGCGGCCGAGCGCTGTGCTCAGATCGGGGTCTGCGTTCAGGTAGATCACGCAACCATCGCCGCTGGGCTTGTGCATCGGGCCCTGTACCAGGCTGCCCGTGGCCTTGCCGCTTCCCGGCTCCCATGGGAAGAAGGCCATCTTCATGTCCATCATCACCATGTCCTGCATGGTGATGCTGAACACGGCCTCATAGAATTTCTTCGCCCGGGCGATGTCCACGGCCGGGATCTCGAACCAATTCAAACTGTTGCTCTTGTTGTTCATCGTTCGGTTGTAATGGTTCGTCAAAGGTCCCAAGCGAGCGGCTCATCGGGCCGGTGTATTTTTGACAGAAGCACGGGGCGATCACGCCACGGCATTGGATAGCATGAAGCATATCAGTGTTCTTGTCCCGGAAGGCGAACTTGTCGTCAGCAGTTTAGTGGGACCGGTGAAGGTGTTCGGGTGGGTGGACCAGGTTTTGGCCGATCAAGGCAGGCCGCCTGCGTTCACCGTGGAGTTGGTCGGTCCGGCCCCGAGCGAACAGTACGGTGGCTTGTTCAGCATCCGGCCGCACCATGCACCTCGTGATGCATCGCGAACGGATCTGATCCTGATCCCTGCCTTCCTCGGCGAGGTGGAGCAGCATGTCCGGCGCAACGGGGAGTTGGTCGCATGGATCAAGGAGCAACGCGAGAAGGGTGCGGAGGTGGGTAGCTTTTGCACGGGCGCCTTTCTACTTGCGGCAACGGGCCTTGTATCCGGAAAGCGCTGCACCACGCACTGGATGTTCGCCGAACGGTTCCGCCATGCGTACCCGGATGTTGACCTGCAGGTTGAGCGCATCGTGACCGACGAGAATGGGATCTATACCAGCGGCGGCGCGTATTCATTCCTGAACCTGGTGCTGCACCTGGTGGAGAAGTTCTGCGGGCGCGCCTTTGCGCTGCAGGCAGCCAAGGTGTTCGAGATCCAGATCGATCGCAGCTCGCAGACGGCCTTCATGGTCTTTCAAGGCTTGAAGACACATGGAGACCAAGCCATTCTTTCGGTCCAGCACGCCATGGAATCGAGGTATGACGCTCCCCTCCGAATGGACCAGTTGGCGGCCGACCATGCCATGAGCCCGCGCACCTTCGCGCGCCGGTTCAAAGAGGCAACCGGATGCACTCCGCTTGAATACCTGCAGCGGTTGCGCATGGAGGTCGCCAAGAAGAGAATGGAGGAGGGCGATACGGTGAACGAAGCGATGTTCGCGAGCGGTTATGGCGACGAGAAGGCCTTTCGAAGCGTATTCCGGCGCATCACAGGCATGGCACCAACGCGATACCGGGCACGGTACGGCCGCACAACGGATCTCGAATTGGTCTTTTGATCACCCGCCCGGTACTACTCCAGGTCCGCGTCGGTCACGGTCATCACATGCCGATGCGCCCAGTACGAAGGCATTCGGCGTTTGTGGTCGCTGGAGGAGGTCCAGTCGCCAGCAATGGTTCCGTTGCGGGTGGCCGTATCGCCCTCGCTGGAAACGATGGTGATGTGCTCCACGTAGCTCAAGTGGACCTCGGCATCCGAATTTCCGCCTCGGATGTCGTCCTCGTGTCCGATCACCGCCTCGCCACCTGGTGCGATGGAG
>JAGQVV010000190.1 GCA_020437805.1 Flavobacteriales bacterium | reverse complement strand
CCGCCTGCGTGATGCCGCGTTCGGCCGCCAGCGCTACTGGGGCGAGCCGATCCCGATCTACTACAAGGACGGTATTCCGTACCCGCTGCCCGAGAGCAAATTGCCCTTGAAGCTGCCGGAGGTGGACAAGTTCCTGCCCACCGAGGATGGCGAGCCCCCCTTGGCCCGCGCGAAGAACTGGAGCTATGATGGTTGTCCGTTGGAGACCACCACCATGCCCGGTTGGGCCGGCAGCAGTTGGTACTTCCTGCGCTACATGGATCCGCACAACGAAGGCCGTTTCGCATCACCGGAAGCCATCAACTACTGGCAGCAGATCGACCTGTACATGGGTGGCAGCGAACACGCCACGGGCCACCTGCTCTACTTCCGCTTCTGGACCAAGTTCCTCTTCGACCGCGGCTGGATCAACTTCGATGAGCCCGCGAAGAAGCTGGTGAACCAGGGGATGATACAGGGGGTGTCGGCTTTCGCAACCGTAGTAGCTGGTTACGAAATGGAGTTTAAGGGAAGTCTCAATTTCTCGCCCAACCCACGGCCATATATTCTGGTAAGTCCGGATGCTCTTGAAAAGGTTACCAAGCCAGTCAAGAGCTTGCCACTGATGGATGCCTTCAGGCCCTACGTTGATTCATCTCTGTTCGCACAAATGGATGGGTTCAAGGCCAAACAGATTGCTAGGCATCGAGTAGGTGTTGAACTGCTGAATCCAGATAGCTCTATCGAGCTTGAAAAGCTTAAGCAGTGGTTCAAGGGTGTGTCGATGGATAGCCCCATTGAGGTCATTGTCAACGATGAAGGGCGATTCGTATGTGAGCGCGAGGTCGAGAAGATGTCCAAGTCGAAGTTCAACGTGGTGAACCCCGACGACATCATCGCCAAGTACGGCGCCGACACGCTGCGGCTGTACGAAATGTTCCTCGGCCCGCTGGAGCAGAGCAAGCCGTGGGACACCAACGGCATCGAGGGCACCTTCCGCTTCCTGCGGAAGTTCTGGAACCTGTTCCATGCGGCTGGTGATGCGTTCGGCGTTTCCAATGACGCCCCGACCAAACCCGAGCTGAAGGTCCTGCACGCCACCCTGAAGAAGGTGACCGAGGACATCGAGAAGATGAGCTTCAACACCAGCGTGGCGCAGTTCATGATCGCGGTGAACGAGCTGGGTGTGTTGAAGTGCAACAAGCGTGCGGTCCTGGAACCGCTCACGATCGCGCTGGCACCCTTCGCGCCGCATATCGCAGAGGAGTTGTGGTACTTGTTGGGCCATACGGAGAGTATCACCACGGCAGCGTGGCCGAAGTTCGATCCGCAGTACCTCGTGGAGGACAATTTCAGCTACCCGATCAGCTTCAACGGAAAGACCCGCATGCAGTTGGAATTCCCCATCGCATTGAGCAAAGCGGATGTGGAGGCCGCCGTGCTGGCCAACCCCGAGGTGCAACAAAGGCTGGAAGGAAAGGCACCGAAAAAGGTGATCGTGGTGCCGAAGCGCATCGTGAACATCGTGGTTTGAATGTGGGGACGGCTGTTCATGACCGATGTCCATTGTGGGTAACTTGGACATGTGACCGGCCTGTTCCAGCGCATGACATCATGCATAAGTGGCTAATGGCCAGTGGTATACGGCCAACAAGGCACGCTCGGCACTCCTTTTGTATTGGTAGGGGTATGGCACGCACATCCACACTCTTCCTGACCGGTCTGGGCCTGCTTACCATGGCTTTCGCCCAGCCACCGCGGACCTTCGATCCCGTTCCGGTATCATCTTCGAACGAGGTGGCACCTCTTCGTACCATCGATCACAACGCGTTCCAGGTGGGTGAGAAGCTCACGTTCGTGGTGCATTATGGATGGGTGAACGCAGGCGAGGCCGTGGTGGAACTGAAGGACAGTGGCCGCGAGATCCAAGGCCGTAAGGTGCTCAAGGCGGTCGGCAAGGGTCGCAGCCTGGGTGCCTTCAACACCTTCTACAAGGTGGATGATCACTACGAGACCAACTTCGATGCGGAAGGCGTGTTCCCCTATGCCTTCGTGCGCCGCGTTAGCGAGGGCGGATACGAGTTCAGCCAGGATTACCTCTACAATCAGCACAAGGGCGAGGTCACCACTCAAGCCAAGAAGACCTACAAGGTGCCAACGGGCGTGCAGGACATGCTAAGTGCCTTCTATTTCGCCCGTACACTGGACTTCAGCAAGGCCAAGCCCGGGGACATGTTCACCATCGAGACCTTCATGGACGATGAGCTGTGGCCCCTTCGGATGCGTTTCATCGGCAAGGAGACCATCAAGATCCGTTCAGGCAAGTACCGTTGCCTCAAATTCCAACCAGTGGTGCAGGAGGGCCGCATCTTCAAAGGCAATGATGACCTGAACGTGTGGATCACCGACGATGGCAACCACGTTCCGGTCCTGGCCCAGGCCAAGGTGCTGGTGGGTTCCATCAAGATGGAGCTGACGGACCACGAAGGGCTGGTGCATCCGATCGCTAAGCAGTAGCTCCCTTTTTCCCGGTCCGCGCAGGTGAACATCCCAGCGTGGAAATGATGTGACCCTAGGGGATGTCCCGTTCGCGCCATTGCCGTTACTTGGTCCACTGATGAGAACGTGGCAGAAATGGCTCGCGGCATCAGCCGTGGTGGGTGCGGTAGGTGTTTTCTTCCTCACGGTTGATGTGCGACCCCATGTGGAGTATGTGCCCGATGAGGCGCCGACCATCGCGGTCGACAGCATTCCGTTACCTCCCGACACCTATGGTATCCCGATGTCAGGATTCTCCATGGAGCAGGGTGTGGTGCAGTCCGGGGCAACGTTCGGAGGGTTGCTCGCCTCGCGCGGCGTGGACCTGAACAATGTGCACGGTCTGGTGGAGCTGGCCAGCCCCTTCTTCGATGTGCGGAAACTGCGTGCCGGCCGGCCTTACGCCTTCATCTTCAAGGAGGACAATGAACTCACACCATCCTACTTCGTGTACGAAGCGGATCCTGTGGAGTACATCGTATTCCACCTGCAGGACAGCCTTTCGGTGCGTTTAGGTCACCGTCCGGTCAAGACCACCGAACATGCCATCGCCTGCGTGGTGACCGGTGCGCTGTACAATGACTTCCAAGCCGCTGGTGCCGATCCGTTCCTGGCCGTTCAGTTGGCCGAGCTTTTCGCATGGACAGTGGATTTCTACCGGATCCAGAAAGGTGACGTCTTCTCCGTGGCCTATTCGGAGGAGACCGTGGATGGCGAGCGCTACGGCACGCCCGAGATCCTCGGTGCGCGTTACATCAGTGGCGGGCAGGTGAAGGACGCTTTCAAGTTCACACAGGGCGAAAGCCGCTACAGCTATTTCGATGGAGCGGGGAACAGCCTTCGCAAAGCCTTCCTGAAGGCCCCGTTGAAGTACAGTCGAGTGAGCAGTGGCTTCAGCAAACGGCGCCTGCACCCGGTGCAGCGCGTGATGAAAGCTCATCTGGGCACCGATTACGCGGCACCTTACGGAACACCGATCCTCGCGGTTGGCGATGGCATCGTGGAGAAGGCCGGACGTACAGGGGGTAATGGGAACTATGTGAAGATCCGCCACAACGGGACCTATAGCACACAGTATCTGCACATGCGCAAGATCCTGGTGAAACAGGGAGCGGCGGTGCAACAGGGGCAGGTCATCGGAGAGGTGGGAAGCACCGGCCTGGCCACCGGACCGCATGTCTGTTTCCGTTTTTGGAAGAATGGCGTGCAAGTGGACCACCGGAAAGAGGAATTCCCCAACACCGAACCCTTGGATGAAGCCTATCGCATGGCGTTCAATGCCGTGCGCGACTCCCTCACGGAAGAGCTCGTGAGCGCGGAACACGTGGCACGGGGTAGGGTCGTCAACTTCTAAGCGCCGCTCCCAGCGAGCTGTATGATGTTCTCATACGAGTGGACCCGTGTGCCACCTTCCGTGGAACACGCCGCGTTCACCAACGCTTGGGCCAAGGTGCGGTAGGGCATGGGGCGTAATGCTGCGGGCAACACAGGGGATAAGAACTTCATCACCGCCAAGCCGATGCGCTCTCCCGGACGGCTCTCCGTGCGCGGGCCATCGAGAATGGACGGGCGGAACAGGTGCAAGGACTTGAACGAAAGTTCACTCAAGGCCTCTTCCACGGTGCCCTTCACGCGACTGTAGAACACCGCGCTGTTCGCGTCCGCGCCTTGCGAACTGACCAGACAAAAGGCCGCCCCTTTGGCGCTGGACCATTTTCCCAACGCGAGCACGAGGTCCCGGTCCACCCGCAGGAAGGCCTGCCTGTCTCCGTTCACGTTCTTCATCGTCGTGCCCAGGCAGCAGATCACGGCGTCCACATGTTCGTAGCGCAGTCCATTCTCCAGGACGCCATCCACTGGACCCCAATGTTCCACGCGGGCAGCGGCGTTGGGAACAGGCCGCCGGCCCCAGGTGATCACGCGACCGAATCGTTCGTCGCTTCCGGCGAGTTCCGTGACGGCGGAACCCACCAAACCGGTGCCACCAGCGATGAGCAAGGTCCGTTCCACAGGAGAAAGTTATGACCTTATATTGTTTATATTACAAACCAGTTTATATTTGCCCCGATCAATACCAGCTACCATGGAAAAGAACATGACACCGGAACAGAGCCTTCGCTTGATCGAGGAAATGATCGCGCAGGCCAAGCGTAGTTTCTCGCGTGTGAGCTTCTACTTCCTTCTCTGGGGGGGGCTTCTCACACTGGCCATGTTGGCCACCTATCTACTGCGAGACCAACTGAATGCGTGGGGTCAGGGTGCACCTTGGGGTGCGGCAGGGGTCCTGGGTGGGGTCATCAGTGGGGTGCATGGTGCCCGTCAAGGCCGGCAGGCGCAGGTGAGCAACCCCATGGACGGCCTGATCGGCTGGCTTTGGACCTCGTTCGTGATCACCATGATCATCATCATCGTGGCAAGTGTGATGGACCACCGGGATCCAGGTGCAATGATCACGGCGCTCACTGGCATCCCCACCTTCATGACCGGTCAGATCATGCGTTTCAGACCGCTCATTGTCGGAGGCATCCTCTTTTGGGTCGCGGGGATCGCGATGCACATGACCCAGGATGCGCTGACCCATACGGTGCTGTACTGCGGGGCGATGCTCCTTGGCTACATCATACCCGGTATCCTGCTCAAACGACAAGAGGATGGCCTTCGCACCGCTTGATCCGATCCTGCACAACCAACTCCGCCTCGCGATCATGAGCCTGCTGGTGGGCGTGGGGTCCGCTGATTTCAATTTTCTCCTGGAACGAACAGGCGCCACGCGAGGAAACCTCAGCGTACAGATCTCCAAGTTGAAGGATGCAGGGTACATCAACGTGAAGAAGTCCTTCAAGGACAACTACCCGAACACAGAGTGCCGCATAGCGCCGAAAGGATTGAAGGCCTTTGAGGCATACGTGCAGGCGATCAAGGACTATCTCGGCAATTAGGGGCCGAGCCGGTCCTGTTATTCGTCGGCGATCCGTCGCGATCCGTCGACGATACTGCTTCCTTATGTCGAGTTCCTGCCACATTTCCGGAACCCGTCGCGTACACCGTCGGGAATACCGTTCACGTGGCTACGCACCAACTCCACCACAACCTCCGCTCCACGGTCCTCTCGGCAGGGCTCGTGATGTTGTTCAGCGCTTGCCAGAAGGAGGAGCTGAAGATGGTAAGCGGCAACCAGGCCCCGGACTACGATGGTGTGCCCACGGTGGTGGTGCAGAACTACGTGAACCGCTTGTTCATCGATCTGCTAGGTCGCGAGCCGGTCGACGTGGAGATGAATGCAGAGGTGGCCGCATTGGAGAATGCCGGACTGTCCTCTGATGCACGTGTCGCACTGGTGAACAGGTTGATGACCAGTACCGCCTTTGTGCAAGGGGACTCTTCGTACAAGAACGCCTACCACCAGCGCCTCTATGAATTGTTCAAGGCCCGCTTCCTGGAAGGGGTGAGCGATGAAGTGATCGATGGCTACATCGGCAACGCCGCGCAATGCGCGTTGGCCGATTCGCTCAGCGGGAATGCGCAAGGAGCAAGTGCCAGCAACAGTGCCTTACAGAGGTTGCTCCGCCTCAAGAATGCCCGCATCGAGTACAGGGATGGTTCCATCGGTGTGATCGAAGTGGTGAAGCGGATGATGTTCAACGATGTCTACGACGAGATCAACATGAACACGTTCAACTTCATCAACGCGAGCTTCGATAACCTGCTCTTCCGCTACCCCACCAACGCCGAGTTCGAAGCCGGGTACGCGATGGTCGAGAACAATTCGAGTGCCTTGCTCTTCGCACAAAGTGCGCAGGACAAGTCCGGGTACCTGGATATCCTCGTCAACAGCGCCGAAGGCCATGAAGGCTTGGTGCGCCTGGCATATCGCTCCTACCTCGGTCGCGAACCCAGCACCTATGAAACCTACCAGCTCGTGTCCTCCTTCATGACGGATCACGATCTGCAACGCATGCAACGTACCATCCTCACAGGCGACGAGTACGCCGGGTTGAGCAACAACTGAGCAACACCTGCGCGGGATCCCGCGCTTCATTCAACCACCAAAGAACAATACCATGGAACCCAAGCACAGCACCCTACTACAAGCCGCTTTGATCGCACTGGTCCTTACCATCATCATGGTCGGACAGAACGCCACTGAGCGCGACTCCGAAGTCGCGCAGAAGGTGGAGACCGCCCAAGTGCGATAAACCTTCCACCATGCAGCGCTGGAACAGAGCACCCGTACGAACGGCAGGAGCGATCCTGCTTTTCGGCGTGCTGTTTTCCGCTTGCAAGAAGGACCTGTCGATCTATGAACTCGACCCGGTGGACCTGGCCCGCTATGATGGCGACAAGGACCGGGAGAAGTCCAATCAGGAGTATGCGGCGATCCTTCATGCCAACCTGTTCCAGACCGCCCTCTCGGCGAACGATCTGTACAAGATCGACCAGTGCATCCAGAGCATCGGCGATAAGCAATTGGCACGCGAGGTGATCATCAGCAACTTCATGAACAAGCCCGGGGTGATCATCCCTACAGCGGAGGATATGCACGCGGATGTGAACGGTTTCATCGTGGCGACGTATAACCGCTTCCTCGTGCGCAACCCGACCGAGGCGGAGAAGACGTGGTTCCGCAACATGATCGCGGCGGACCCGAACGTGACACCCGAACTCATCTACTTCTCCTTCGCATTGAGCGAGGAGTACCTCTTCTACTGAAGCCCAAGGAACATGGATCGCAGAAGGTTCATCACACGTACCGGAGCCGCCGCAGCGGGCCTTTTCGCAGCACCATACATCCTGCCCAGCGGTCGTTTGTTCGCGGCTTCCGGAGCGCAGCTCGCAGAGCATGTCGTGTTGGTGATGTTCGCTGGCGGTGTACGCCAACAGGAAAGCGTACTGCAGCGCTACATCGCCGATGCGCAGGGGGAGACCCCCGAGGGCAACATCATGTACAACATGCTGAACGGCACACCACCGCCGGAGAAGATCGTGTACGGCACCGGCCTTGGTGGTATCGATCCCATTCAGCAGGTCCTTCCACAGACACTGGAACAACAAGGCACGTTATTTCGGGAGATGCGCGCGGTGAGCGCTGGACATTACGGCGGATTGAACTCCCTTCTGCAAGGCAATACGGCAGCCACGCAGGGATTGCAGCAGAAGCCTTTGTACCCGACGATCTTCGAATACCTGCGCCGGCATGGCGGATTACCGGCCACCAAGACCTGGTTCGTGGGCAATACCATCGGCAACAGTGTGCCGCTGTTGAACCACAGCAACCATCCGAACTACGGCTCGCGCTACGGAGCGAACTTCTTCGCGCCGAACATCACGTTCGGTCCGGCCGGCGATCAGTACCTCTCTGATGCAAAGATCTACCATCCCGAGGACCAGCTCACGCCGGTCTATGAGATGAAGGCCTTCCTCGACAACAGCTTCGATCGCCTGGGTTCGAGCCTGGATGGTATCGGGAACACGCCGGAGGAGAAGCAGGACATCAAAGCATTCATGGCCGAGATGTTCACGCGGACACAGAACGGCACGATCGCACATCCACCCGTCCACGACAGTGGCGACCTCAGCACCGTGGGCTATGCCTGCGAGGTGATGAAATGGTTCAAGCCCGCACTGACCGTGGTGAACATGAGCGGCGTGGACGGGTGCCACAGCAGTTTTACCGGTTACCTCGCCGCTTTGCACCGCGCCGATCATGCCGTCGGGCACCTGTGGGACCATGTCCAGAACGAGGTGCCGGAAATGGCGAACAACACGGTGATCATCGCTGTCCCGGAATGTGGCCGCAACGCAGAGCCGAACGCGATCCGCGATCAGAACGACTGGTACGCCTTCGACCACAGTGACAGCAATGCGCATCGGGTGTTCGGTATGATGGCCGGTGCCAATGTGCCCTCCGGATTGAGCATCGGAGGTGAAGGGAACCAGATCGGTATGGTGACCGATGTTGTACCCACGGTGGCCGAGATCCTTGGGGTGAAGAACGATGTGCTCAGTGCAGGGTTCCTCGAACCCGGGACCCAATCCTTGTTCGATCGGATCTGATCATGCGTCCCATCTGGTCCGTCATAGCGCTCACCACTCTGGTCCTGGCGGCCTGCCGGAAGGAGGAGCCGAACCCTTTCGATGAGCTCGAACGGCGCACCTCGGTGCCCGATGCGGAGAGCATTCCACAGGACAATTTCGCGTGGATCCACCAACGTATCCTACGCCCCAATTGCGCTTTGAGCGGTTGCCACGACGGCACCTTCGAACCGGAGTTCCGTGGCGTGGGTAGTGCGTACAACTCATTGGTGTTCCATCCTGTGACCTCGAACAACGCAACGGAGAGTTTCGTCTACCGCGTTGTCCCCGGTGATGTGCAAGCCTCCATCCTGCACGAACGCTTGAACGTGGTCATACCGAACACCTCGGGCATAATGCCCTTGGGCTATGCGGAGGATTCCGACTGGCCGGCCAATGCAGCCGCCTATCGAGCGGCCATCGATAACTGGATCGCGACTGGTGCAAGGGACATGTTCGGGGCCCTGCCATCTGAAGGGAACCTTGAGCCGCAGGTTGCAGGTATGCTTGCTTTTCCAGCGGGGAACACGAGCTCCCCCTTCCCACGCGGGGATGCCGCCGGTGTGCAGCCCATCGAGGTGCCAGCGGGTACCATCGATCTCTGGTTCGCCTTCTCCGATGATGCGACCGAAAGTGATGCCTTGACATACAACAAGCTGAAGGTCGCCACGCAGACCACGGCATTCGAGACCGTACCGGAACTGCCGCTCGTCGTGAACGCCACCATCAGTGGTCCCGACTTCAGCAACAGCAACACCACCTTCACGCACCGTGTGCAACTCATGCTCGGGACCTATGCGCCTGGTACCACGCTCTTCGTCCGTGTGTATGTGGATGATGGTTCGCACGATGGTCCCACGGAGATCCCGAACGATGGGACGAGTTCGCCCATGCTGGACTATTTCACCTTGCGTATCGTCGGATGAACAGGATCATCCTCATAGCGGTGATCGCGCTCGGTCTTTCTTCATGCAAGAAGGAGCAAGCCGATATCATGCCCTTCGAACCGGTAATTGAACTGCTGTCGATCGGGCCTGGTACCGTGGTTGAATTCGAGCAAGCCGTTTCACTTCGATTCTCCTATGCCGATGGGGATGGGGACCTCGGACGCACCGACCCCGATGATCATTCGCTCTGGGTGAAGGATAGTCGACTGGATGCTCCGGATGGCTACCACATCATACCCTTGGGACCACCCGATACGGAGGTCCCGATCCAAGGTGAACTCGTTGTCGAGTTGTCCCCGCTATTCGTGATCGGCAATGGAGCACAGGAGGTGATGACCTACTCGTTCCACATCGTGGACCGTGCCGGGAACAAGAGCAACGAACTCGTGTCGCCACCGATCACCATCCTGGCACAGGACACGCTCTGAACCTTGGCCCATGAGGAATCCACGGACCATCCCGTTGCTGCTAACCATCGCTCTGGTGGGAACGGCGCGCGCCCAGGTCCTGCCGGAATTCAACATGAGCGACACGGTAGTGACCGTGTGCAAGGGTATATTACTGGACAGTGAGGAGGGCCCCGGAGGGAACCTTTACGGGAACAACGAGGACCTGATCTTCACGATCGATGCGGGCAGCCAGATCACGCTCATATTCACGCCGACCTTTTGCCTCGAACAGGGCTATGACTTCCTGACCTTCCACAACGGCCCGTCGATCAACTCGCCACAGATCGGACCGGCCTATTCCGGGATCACGGCGCCACCTCCCATCGTGGCGACGAGCGGAGTGCTCACCGTGCATTTCGTGAGCGATGCCACAGTGGCCTACTGCGGCTTCGAAGCACAATGGACCAGCATCGTGGATCCTCCGGTGCCGCCGGTGATGTCGATCCCCGGACCGCCCGCGTGCAACAGCGGCCAGATCGATCTACGCTTCAGCTATGCGATCCCCTGCGACTCGATAGCACCGGAAGCGTTCTCGATCAGTGGCGAGGGGGCGCCTGTTGTCACCAACGCCACAGCACTCGGTTGCTCCGGTGGAATGGCATCGGCGATGCGCTTGAACGTCGATCCAGCGTTCGAGCGCAACTGTCCCTACGAAGTGTCCTTCCGGATCGGGCTCCATGACCGCTGTGATTCGCTCTGGTTCTTCACCCTTACCGCGAGCACCCAACTCATTTCTTGCCCTATCGAGGTGGAGATCATCGCCACGAACGACACGATCTGCGCCGGTACGTGCACCAACCTCCTCGCCGATGTGAACGGATGCTTGAGCTATACCTACGCGTGGGACAACGGAGTTCCTGCGGTGGAAGGCTCTACACCCGTCTGCCCGACAAGCACCACGACCTATTCGGTGATCGTGACCGAAGTGGGTACGGGGGCTCAGGCCACGCACAGCAAGACCATCGTGGTATTGGATCCGCAGATCACCGGAGCACCGGCGAGCGTATGCCAGTCGCTGGATGCCTTCGATCTGGTCGCGACACCTCCCGGTGGTTGGTGGAGCGGAGCCGGCATCCTCGACAGCCTCGCTGGGACCTTCGACCCCGACACCGCAGGACCGGGTAGCCATATGCTCACCTACGGCATACCGGGTGGCTGCGAAGCGACGATACCCTTGTTCGTGGACAGCATGGATGCCGGACTTGACGAAGCAGCCTGCCCCGGCACCGTACCCTTCCTTATCGTGGACAATACGCCGCAAGGGGGAGTGTGGAGCGGTCCCTTCATTCAGGCGAACGGGCTTTTCGATCCGAGCACGACCGGGTCCTACGTCGTGACGTACACGGCTGGAGGTTGTTCAGACACCAAGGTCATCAACGTCGCTGAGATCAGTGGCGAAACGCAACTGGATACGGTATGCCAGAGCACATACCCCTTCGACATTCCTGTGGAGCCTTGGGGTGGTCGCTGGTACGGAGCCGGTATCATCGACTCGTTGCGCGGCACCTTCGACCCGGACGAGGCCGAAGGTGGTACGCACATCCTGACCTACGCACTGCATGGCTGCGATGAACAGTTCACCATCCACGTGAAGCCGGTGGATATCGGTGGAAGCAGAAGCGCTTGTCCCTCGCAACCCGCACCATTCACCTTGGACCCCGTTGCGATCCCGGCCGGTGGCCACTGGATCGGTGATGGTATCGTGGATGACATCGCTGGGACCTACGACCCGGTGCAGGCCGGCAATGGTTGGGATGAACTGCTCTACTTCGCACCGAACGGTTGCGTGGATACGATCGGTATCCTCGTGGGCTACACCTCGCTCGGGGTGGACACGCTGTTCTTCTGTAGTGATGAAGGGCCTTTCGTGCTGGGTCGTGAGAGCACCGGTCGTACACCCTGGGATGGCGCATGGAGCGGACCAACGATCGGTGTGAACAGCGACGACGAATGGGTCTTCGATCCAACCAGCGCTGGTGTCGGTGTGCATGTGCTGCATTACGACGCGAACACCTGTGGCGATTCACTGCTCGCGATCGTCCATCCGGCTGCGCTCGATGTGGATGAGTTGACCCTGTGCAGCAATGCGGATCCCATCTCCTTGGGCCTGATCCCTCCCGGCGCCACGTTCAGCGGTGCGGGGTCCAGCAGCGATGGGATGTTCGATCCCGCTGCCGCTGGGGAAGGCACGCACATGATCCATTACGACACCCCGGCGGGATGTGCCGATTCCGTTGCGATCACCGTGATCCCCTTCCTGCAAGCAGCGTTGAGCGGTGTACAAGCGACCTATTGCTCAAATGATGTCGATGTGTCCATCGTGGCCACTCCCGTGGGTGGTGTCCTGACCGGCATTGCGAGCAGCGACTTCAACCCGAGCACGTTGGCGGATGGCGACTACACCGTGGTATACACCTATGGAACGGGTGCCTGTCAAAGCAGCGACACCTTGTACTTCACGGACCATCCTGCCCTGAGCACGGAAGTGGTGGTGAACAACAATCCGATCTGCGCCGACGGTGGTGCTTACATTCAAGTGATGGTGAGCGGTGGGGATCCGGATGCCGGTGTGCAGTTCCAATGGGACAATGGATTGTTCCCCACCGCGAACCAAAGTGTTTCACCCGCGAACACTACTACGTACAGTGTTCTCACCACCGATGGGTGCAGTGCACCCGTCCTGGACACGATCACCATCGTGGTGCATCCTCCCTTCGAACCGGTCTTCACCTTCTCGCCGATGCAGTGCTACGGTGACGCCGGATACATCGCAGGGTCGGTGAACAGTGCAGGCGTATACTCCTTCGATTGGGAAGTGGGTTCCGATGAACTGCAGGCGGACAGCATCGCGATCCCGGCGGGTGGCCTGGCCTTCGTGACCGTGACCAACGACGGAACGGGCTGCACCACGGACACCTTGTTGCGTGTTCCCAGCTGGCCTCCGATCACCGCGCTCTTCAGCAGCAACCCGAACGTACCGTGCGTGGACTTCGATCAACGCGATGTCACATTCATCGATCTGAGCAACAATGCCGTTGGTGGATATTGGGTGATCGACAACGACACGGTTCCCTACGCGTACGGCGTGAACCCGCACTATGATCCAGGGGTCGCAGGCTACTACACTGTTGATCTGGTGGTCTGGAACGAAGGCAATTGCAGCGATTCCATGTCCTTGGACATGTGCATCCGAGGAAGTGATGCGGTCTTCATTCCCGATGTGTTCAGTCCGAACGGCGATGGCAACAATGATGTGCTCTTTGTGCGTGGTCCAACGGTGATCGATCTGGAGTTCGCTGTGTACGACCGATGGGGAAGCCGCCAGTTCACCACCACGAGCGTGGATCAAGGATGGGACGGAACGGTGCAAGGGGAGCAAGGTGCGAGCGGCGTGTATCTCTACACCTTGGTCGCACGCACCGACGAGGGCGAACAGGTCGAACGCACCGGAAACATCACTTTGGTACGATGAGCATCGCGCGCTCCATAGCAGGGTTCGCTGTGTGCTTTCTCGCCGTGCACGGTGCTGCCCAGGACATCCATTTCGGGCAGTTCTACAACGCGCCCTTGGTCATCAACCCGGCCCAAGCCGGTGATATCGATGGCGACCAACGCTTCGCCCTGATCCATCGGGAACAATGGCGCAGCGTGGGAAGCCCCTTCCGTACCGATGCGTTCAGCTACGATGTTCCCGTGTTCCGTGGGAGGTTGAACGGGCGGTACCTCGGTGTCGGGATCAACGCATACAGCGACAAGGCAGGTTCCACACGGTTCGGTGATACGCAGGCGAACCTGAGCTTGTCCTACGCGATCCGCTCGGGTACGGAAAGTCTGCTCGCGTTCGGGCTACAAGGCGGTTACGGAAACCGCAGTGCGGTGCTCGATGGTATGCGCTGGGACAGCCAATTCAACGGTGCGGGCTACAACCCGGACCTGCCGACGAACGAGTCCATCGCGAACAGCAGCAGCTCGTTCGTGGACTTCGGTGCCGGTGTCCTGGCCAAGGGTGAATGGAAGAACGGCATGCGATGGAAAGGTGGCGTATCGGCGTTCCACTTGAACCAGGCCGAAGTGTCGTTGTTCGGATCGAACGCCGATCGGCTATTGCGCCGCTATGTCGCACACGGCGAATTGCGCATCGATGGTGAGAAGTGGATCTGGTTGCCGAAGTTCTTCGTGGCCCAACAAGGAGCGAGCCGCGAGATCAACATGGGTGGCCTGCTGCATCGCCGCATCGGCGTGGACAGTCGCTATACGAACGACAAGAACTCTTCGGCCTTCTACTTCGGGTGCTTCTATCGCGTGAACGACGCGGTGGTCCCCACGGTCCAATTCGAATGGAAGCGCAGGTTGATGGCCGGGCTCAGCTATGATGTGAATATCAGCAAGCTCCGTGCGCAGACGTCCTACCGAGGCGGCATGGAGGTGAGCCTGCAGTGGATCGGCGTGTTCGAGGACAAGCGCATGCGCCTGCCGAACAAAGGCATTCGTTGAACTACGGCTTCCGCACGAAGCGGTAGCCACCCTTTTCCGCGCCCCACACCTGTTCGTCGGCATCGTTGTAGCCGCGATCCCAGCTCACCATCAGGCCAGGAGCGATGGTGACCTCGCTCGTGGCATAGGTGGCTTTGCCCCACGCATTGGAACACCTGCGGCCCTCGGTACTGCCCACGTACGTCTTGCCGCGATGATGCAGCGTGATCGTGCAGCCCTCGATCATCTCCAAGGAATCCATGTGCAGCCGTTCCAAGAGGATCGGATCCTTGTACGCACCGAAGAGGGTATCACCGCTCTTGATCGAGAGGATGTCGCTCGTGAAGGTGCTGTCGTTCACTTGCTGCAGATGGTACACGCGCTGTCGGTAGGGCTTCTCCTTGCGCTTCGCGGCGGCCTGTTCCACGTACAACCACACACCGTCCTTGCGCTTGGGCCAAACGCGTACCATCTCCAATTCGATGTCGAAGTAGCTCGTGTCCTCTACCGCCTGCGCAGCGCTGGTGTAGCTCCCGACCATGGTGCTGGCGAGTTCCTCCAAGGCCCGGGTGCGTTGGGCGAGGACCGAGCATGGAAGGAGCGCCAGACAAAGAATTGTAGCACGAATGAGCATCCTCGACGGTGTTTCGATCGCAAGCTAAGTTCACTCCACCACCTCCACCCAATCCCCGTGCTGGCGGATCAGCTCGATCAGCTCATCCACGGCTTGTGCGCTGGGTACGTTGCGCTTCACCACTTCCTTCTCTTTGTACAATGTGATCACGCCCGGACCGGTGCCCACGTAGCCGTAATCGGCATCGGCCATTTCTCCGGGCCCATTCACGATGCAACCCATGATGCCGATCTTGATGCCTTTCAAATGGCTGGTGCGCGCGCGGATCCTGGCGGTTGTCTCCTGTAGATCGAAGAGCGTGCGACCGCAGCTCGGACAACTGATGTACTCGGTCTTGCTGGTGCGTGTGCGGGTGGCTTGAAGGATACCGAAGGCCGTGCGGCAAACAAGGTCCTCGCGACCACCATCCCTGTCCGAAATGAAAATACCGTCGCCGAGCCCATCCAAGAACAAAGGACCCATGTCGGTGCTGCTGTGGAGGACCAGGTCGTCCTTGTCGATGTTCCGGTAGCTCCGCCCGACGATCACCGGATTCTCCACCCCTGCTTCCATCAATTGGAAGAACAAGCGGCGCTGCTCGGCCATACCGTGCGCATTGTCGCTGTCGATCACCAATACCACTGTTGTGTCCGATTTCAGCTTGGCGATGAAGGCCGCATCGAGTTCGGACAACTTCGCCGGGACGAAGTTCAACTGCGGATGCAGCGCCACGGAAGCCATGTACGCCTCCTTCGTACAAAGCGGATAGTGGCGATCCTTGTTCGGAGCGGTCGACCATGTTGCTTGGTCCTGGACGATGCCAAGCGTTCCCGGGATCTCGAAGTCGATGGTGTTGGCGCCGATGTACGCGTAGTCGCAGGCCTGATCGCCGATGTTCCACTTGTCCAACGGAACGCTGTAACGATAGCCCCAAGCGAAGAGCGTGGCTGGTGTGATCTTGTCCTTTGCACCGAGGTCGGCCATGACGATGGGCACGTGACGCGCACCCAAGTTGAGCACCTCGCGGGTATGCCGCCGTTCGTGCGAGAATGGATCGATCGGGACATGGTCCAGTGCTGCGATGGGCGCATGTCCGGCACGCTCGTTGTAGCGGTCCACCAAGGCGCGGGCCACGGGGATCTCGAACTCGGGCTCCTCGGTCAAGCTTACGCGCACGGTGTCGCCCAGGCCATCCTCCAACAAGGCACCGATGCCCGCTGCGCTCTTCACACGACCATCCTCCCCATCGCCGGCCTCGGTCACGCCAAGGTGCAAGGGGTAGTCCCAGCCCTCGGCCATCATGCGATGCACGAGCAAACGGTACGCCTGCACCATCACCTGCACGTTGCTGGCCTTCATGCTCAGCACGATCTCGTGGTAGTTCTCGTC
>JAGQVV010000189.1 GCA_020437805.1 Flavobacteriales bacterium | reverse complement strand
CCGCCAGCTGCCGGTGTTCCTCCCAAGCCCGTGGACAGCGCGACAGCAGCCCCATTCGCGCAGGTCGATAGAGAGCCATTCGTACCGGCGCTCGCAGCCGCTTGCTCCGTGACGGTCACTGTCGCACTTGAGGCCGGGCAAGGAGGTACTGCAGCCATGGTATAGACGTATGGACCGGGCAACATCACCGTCGGATCATAGTTGCCTCCGACAACTGCACTGGGGCCGCTCCAAGTACCTCCTGCCACTGGAGCACCACCCAAACTGTTGATCAGCGGAACGGCAGCAGCAGTGGAACATATGTTCAAGGCCCCGTCCGTTCCGGGACTTGGCCCCCCCCCGGAATTGATCGTTACAATAGCCTCGTCGAACTGGCATCCGTTGCCAACGCGATAGATATAAGGACCGAATGGGTCGTTCGGCGGGGTAAAAACACCACTATGGACCACACCGTCAGGGTCGGTCCAAGTCCCCCCAGGGTCCGGTGCGCCACCAAGCAGTGGGAACAACGGCACAGCTGGTCCTCCGGCACAACTGGAAGTGGTCGCATCGGTCCCTGCATCCGGGGGGACAACAGGCGGATCCGTGACGGTGATCAGGATCGATGCTGAGGCGACGTTCGGGATCGGGCAAGCGTTGTCGGTGGCCGTAATGAACACGTTGACCGGAGAGAGTGTGATGTCCGGGGTCCAACATAAAGTCCCTACGGCCGGATTCGTTCCTACCACTGTGAATGTGGCGCCGGGTAACAAGGCTGCAGCATTGGAAACCAAGGTGACGCTACCGCCGGGGTCCGCGTCGGAAAAGGGAATATCGACACAGAACGGCACGCCATCGCATACTTCGATACCGCTTGCTCCGACGATCAACCCTCCTACGCTGTTCGTGAGACCGGTGGTCACCGGCGGGGTCCCCATGCAATTCACCACGATCACCATGAAATCCCGCATGATGGTACCTATGGGCACTCCAGCCCCGTTGTAGGTGGTCACCTCCATGACCACCACATAGTTTCCCGTTAAGGTTGGAGTGAACGAAAGCTGACCCGTTACCGGGTCGAGGACGATACCCGGAATGGGAGCCCCTCCGGTATATCCCCCTTGATAAACAACGGATGTGGGAGCCGGCGCGGCGAATTGCGCATCGATCAGTTGGAACGACATCGTATTCCCATCCGGATCGGTGATCCCCGGGTTGTACAAAACAGGGTCGTTCACGCAGACGAACGGTATCGAATTATCGGCGATGATGGGGGACGCGTCACAGACACCACCGGCGTTATTCACAGTTGCCTCAAGGTACATGCCGGGCGTGGCGAGGAGATTCACCATCGTGTTCCGACAACAGATATCCCAACTGATAGTCCAATCATTGCATGGCGATAGGAATACCGTGGTCTCGAACTGATAATGCCTTATCCCGGGCAGTGCGCCTCCATTGCATGTGCTGCTTGCCACAGACCCGGGGCAGAGCTGGGAAACCTCCTCCGTGAGGGTGATGGGCAAACTGTTGATCGAGAACGTGACACCGCAATCGTTCGTAAGATCCAAGCTCTGCGGCGTTAGCGGAGTACCCGTACAGTCCAAGTACAGGTCTAGCACGATCCTGTAAAAATTGGCGCCCATGCACTCATACGTGATACTACCTCCCGAGTAGTGCTCAGCCTTGGCGGCCGGAACGGACCATGCCAAGAGCAAGGCACTGAACAAAAGGGCGAGCGAACGAGGTGCGGTCATCACGGATCCGGAGGCCCTGGAAAGCGTTCGGGGCACACCATGGGCAAGAAACAAAGGTACTGCCGAACCCTCTGGTATGCAAGGGTTGAGACCCTTTGGAAGGTGTGGTCCATGAAGCGTTCGTTAGCCCATTGCAAGGCCAATGCAAATTCTTGATCGGACGGCGGCCCTCCTGCTACAAGGACACTACCTTTGCCACGTTTGAACAAGCCGCGTGGTGGAGAGACGGATATCGGACCTTGTTCGTTGCTCGATCGAACGGGAACCGAAGGAAAGAACAATATCCACGACCCTGTAGTGCACAACGCCTCTCGTGACCCGCATCAACCGTCAGCATCGCGTATGACCAGGACCCTGACCCTTGCCAGCCTCTTCATTGTCGCTTTCGCTCAGGGCCAGACCGATAGTACGTTGACGATCGCCCCTTTGGATTCCAGCGAAACGGCCCGTGCCCAGATCCCCATTTTCTCGGTCACCTTGGATGACCTTGATTCCGAACTGGGATCCCAAGACGTCTCAGGGATCCTGCAGTCCTCGCGCGACATATTCACCTCCACAGCGGGGTTCAACTTCGGCTCGGCCCGGTTCCGGGTGCGTGGTTACGAGTCTGAATACACCTTGGTCACGATCAATGGGGTACTTATGAACGATCTGGAGACAGGCTGGGCGTCATGGGCGCTCTGGGGCGGTCTTAACGATGTTACCCGCTATGCCCAAGTGCGTACCGGGATCGGCGCTACGCGCTACAATTTCGGCAGCGTAGGAGGCACCTCTGACATCAATGTGCGCTCCAGCAGCTTGCGCAAGGGCATTCGAATGTCCTATGCCTCCACCAATCGAGCATACCGTAACAGGATCATGGTCACCGGTTCGACCGGGCTATTGAAGAACGGATGGTCATTCAGTTTTTCCGGTTCCCGCCGCTGGGCGGAAGAAGGGTATGTGGAAGGCACCTCGTACAATGCCTATGCCTATTACCTGGCTGCCGAGCACAAGATCAACTCGAAGCATAGCGTGAGCTTTTCGGGCTTGGGCGCACCGATGGTCCGTGGACGCCAAGGGATAGCGATCCAAGAGGCCTACGACCTGAGCGGCACCAATTATTACAACCCCAATTGGGGCTATCAGAACGGCGAGAAGCGGAATTCCCGCATGGCTTTCGACCACAAGCCCCTGTTCATGTTCAGTCACTACTACAAGCCCGATTCGGTCTCCGAGTGGAACACATCGCTGTTCTACACCTTCGGGCGCGACGGATCATCGGGACTGAACTGGTTCGATGCGAAGGACCCGCGACCGGACTACTACCGCTACCTGCCGAGCTATTACGAGGAGACCGACCCCGCCTATGCGAACCAACTGGCCAACAGTTGGCGCACCGATCCGAATGCGCGTCAGATCGACTGGGACCAGATGTATTTCGCCAATAGCAAGAACCTTTACTCGGTGGAGAATGCGGACGGGATCGAAGGGAACACGGTCACGGGCAACCGGAGCAAGTACATCCAGGAGGAAATGCGTGCGGATCCGGTGCGGATCGGGGTGAACAGTGTGTACAACACCGAACTGAGCGGTGGTCGACACCTTACGGTCGGCGGTAGTTTCAACCATCAGAAGACACATTACTTCAAAGTGGTGGAAGACCTTCTCGGAGGTGACTATTGGGTGGATATCGACCAATTCGCGGAGCGGGACTTCAGCGACACCCTGGTCTCCCAGAACGACCTGGATCGTACCAACAAGATCGTCGGCGAAGGCGATGTGTTCGGTTGGGACTACGACATCAACATCAGGCTTGTGAACGCGTTCGTCCAGTTGGAAAAGAAAGGACCGCGCTTGGAAGGTTATGTGGGCGGCTCGCTCAGTCAGTCGGCGTTCTGGCGATTCGGTAACGTGCGCAACGGCCGGTTCCCGGATGACTCCGAGGGCAAAGGGGCGGTGAACAACTTCTTCAATTTCGGCGTGAAGGCAGGCGGCGTTTACAAGGTCACGGGACGTCATTATATAGCGGCCAACGCCGCGATCATGACCCGACCTCCGGCGGCATACAACGCCTTCCTTTCCGCGCGCACCCGGAGTGCCACGATCCCCGGTCTATCCAGCGAGAACATCCTGTCCGGGGATATCGGATACATCGTTCGGCTTCCC
Organism: Flavobacteriales bacterium; assembly: GCA_020437805.1. Classification (GTDB taxonomy): domain Bacteria; phylum Bacteroidota; class Bacteroidia; order Flavobacteriales_F; family PHOS-HE28; genus PHOS-HE28. Next base: position 47 of record JAGQVV010000189.1, on the reverse strand, counting down.
AGGATAAAAGGTCGCGCCACCCTGTATTATGCGCAGATCACGGATCA
>JAGQVV010000188.1 GCA_020437805.1 Flavobacteriales bacterium | reverse complement strand
ATCGGGTTGTTCGATCGCTGGTTGGGCCCTCTGGAGTGCGTTCCGAAGGATGCGGCGGGGCCGTTAGGATCCCGATCCGAACCAACTCTTGTGGAAAAAGTGTAACCCCACGGGACACAACCTCGTTGGAACGATGCGTCATTTGTTATGGAAAGCAAGAACAAAATGGTTGCTGAAGCACGACTTTTCGTCCGGCTAGGACTATTGTCCTTCATGGGCTTCGTATTCTACTATGCGCATCTCTTCTTCGGGTTGCTGGACAATGTGGTCCTGTTCAAGACCTTGGCCATCACGTTCCTCCTGGCCACCATTCCCTTGCCGATCATCGCGGTGAACAACAAGAAACTGTTCCCAGAGCTCAATTCCAGTGGGAAAGCGGTGCTCACCTTGGCCACGACCCTATTGCTCTTCCATCATTTTCTCATGACCTTCATCTTCGTCCTCTTCCTGAAAGGCGAATCGATGTTCTAAGGGTACGGCGAAGACCCTCGCAGCACGGTGTGTCTCATCGTCATTGCACATCGGGTACATCCGGAATTCCCGCTCATCGTGGCGGCCAATCGGGATGAATTCCATTCACGGCCTGCACTACCGGCCCATTACTGGCCGGATCGACCTCATTTGTTGGCGGGTAAGGACCTTCAAGGCGGAGGTACGTGGTTGGGTGTTTCCAGGGTCGGGCGATTCGCGGCATTGACCAATCATCGGGACATGCGCCGTGCACCGATCCAGGGACCTACCCGTGGTGCGTTGGTCCTGGATGCCTTGGAAAGGGAAGCCCTGCTTCCGGACACCTCCCTGTTCGAGGGGTTCAATCTGATCCACGGGCCTTTCGGTGCGCTCCGGTACCATTCCAATGTTTCCGGGGAGGACGCTCCACTGCCATTGGGCTTCCACGGGATCAGCAATCATTTCCTTGACACGCCCTGGCCGAAAGTCGTAAGTGCCCAACAACGGCTTCGAGATCTGGTGGAACGAGGTGTCGTTTCCCCTGATGCGCTCTTCGATCTACTGCTGGACGGAAAGACCCCTGCCGATGCTGAGCTTCCGGATACTGGGATCGGCTTGGAATGGGAACGGGTATTGGGCTCGGTGTTCATCCGCACCCCCACGTATGGCACGCGATGCTCAACCGTTGTCCTTGTGGATCGATCCGGTCTGGTCCGGTTCGAGGAACGGACGTACGTTCCCGGTCCGCTTCGCGTGGAAAAATTCAACTTCCGTATCCAATAAGGATCGACCCGGCAGGCGCTCGCATGCTTCATTCATGTCGTGTGACCTTGAGTGATCCGGAGATGGGGTGGAGCGACAGGGGACTGAACAAATGACCGCGATTTTCGTTCCTTCAGAAACTTCTATCAATGTTCGGTCTGTTCAGGAAGAAAGACCCCAAAGTGGGCATCATGGAGCGCTATCGGGCGTTGCTGGCGGAATCCCATCGATTGAGCACCATTGACCGCAAGGCCAGCGACCTGAAACGTGCGGAGGCTGAGGAGGTGTTGAAGGAATTGGACGCATTGGTTCCACCGGAGCGGATGTAACCTTGGCAATGACAGGATCGTTCAATGCCCAAAGCGCCATTTCGGTGGCACTCAGGCCTGACTGATCGATGGAACAATAGCCCAGAGGCGCAAAAAGTTCCAAGCCCGGCCCGTAAGCCAGGTGATCAGGGAATAACAGAAGCCCGCCCCGTAAGGCGGGCTTCGCCTGTTCAAGGCGGCCCGAGCCGAACTATATGAGGATCTGATACTGCAGTGTGAAGCAGTTCAGTCGCTCGCTTGCCCTGACATCTCCTTCGATGACCTTGAATACCGGCCGGTTCTGGATGTCCAAGGTGAATTTTGCACGTTGACCATTGATGAAATAGTTGATCCCTACGCTATAGGTATCACATGCGTTCCCGTTCAATCGTTCGTAACGCGAAAAGGTTCCTGCGGCATATGGCATTAGCCGTGGAGATCCATCGGTCCTTGAAGGGAGCAAATAGCCGACCTGAGCGTACACCACACTGCCTGTACCGAACATGGGGAATGCATTGCCATAGGTAGGCCCTTGTCCGGTGATGCTGTTGGTCGCGTCCAGTGTGGTTCCGCTTGCCACGTTCATGATGCCGTTGTAGCGCAGGTAGTCCGATCCGTAGTTCGTATTGAAGTACCCGGCATATGCGGATATCGCGGATCCCCTTTCCTTGTTCAGGGGCATGTCCAGAAAGCTCTCGAGCGCTACATGGGCCATCGGAGCGTACAAGGTGTCACCATTGGAGGTGCTCCGCCACATGGCATCCTCTTGGTAGATCGCGCCAGCTGCGATATTGAAGACCTTTTTATCGCCCAGGTATGTCCCGGTCATATACGGGGTGGTGTTCGGCTCGTGCTCGAAGAATTGGTGTACCAGATATCCTTGTACCTGGAATTGCCTTCCCAATTGGGAGAATGTCGAAAGGTCGGATAGTACAGGTGGGGTCGAGCCATTGGATGCGATCGGGAAGGGCTGGCTCAAGATGGCCCGGTAGTCGAATCGGCCAATCTGGCCACGCGCGAACACGCTCAGTTTTCGACTGAACTCATCCGTTTGGTCCACCGTGGCCTGAGCGAACACCGGTACATCCATTGTCATGATCGTCCCGACACTCGGTTGGCTGAAGCGTGAGAGTCCATTGGCGATGGTCAAGCCGGTTCCCAGTTTCAGTCGCTCGCCTTCACCTAAGCGGTATTCACAGAGCGCATCGTGGAAAAAGGCCGAGTACTTCCTGTTCGAGTCCAGGTTCGTTTGCGCATTGAAATTGTTCATGCCGAACTGGAAGTACAGGAACACGCGGTCGCTCAGCTGGCCGAACATCCCGATCCTGGTCCTGCGCAGACCGATGTCGAACGTGTTGTCATAGGGACGGCCTTGTATCGTCGAGCCCGGGTTCAGTTGGACGTACCGGAGCCAAGCTTGGTTCAGAAAAGTGACCTGGAAATAGTGACTGCCCGATCCGTTCAAGTTGAACCTCAAGGCATCCCTTGTCGATCGATCCTGGGCCGAGACCATACCGGGCAACAGTATCGATCCGATAAGGAGCCCGATCCATTTGTTCATCAGCATTCGATATTCAGAGGCCTGTTTGGCATGGGCCTTCCGCAAAGATGGGACGGACGTTCGAAGACCGACTGCCCGGGAGTGGCCTATCGGTCAATTGGGTGCTCCTCGCGATCACAGGATCACACCACACAAGGAAAGGCCCGGTTGTGATACGGGCCCATGCACGGGTATTCCAAGAGCCGTCCGTGGGAACGTATCCTAAGTAGCCAAGCTCCATCCAGGCCCATGGTCATGGAGAGGTCCAGACGATGCGCTGTACCGTTCCACCTGCGCGAACAAGGAGCACCCCGGATGCAACATCGCTCAGGTCGATGTGACAGTAAGGGCCGTCATCGACCGAATGACCAATGGAACGTCCGGTCGCGTCGAACACCATTACGGTCCCTGGCGGCTTTCCATCCCTTCGTGCCACCCTTATTCCCGATGGATCCGGCGTGACGGCGATCTCTGGCATGACCAGGCCTTCCAGTATGGCGTTGGTCCCGTCCTCACATGCGGGCAGGAACTCGAATGAAAGGGGTACGGGAAGCGACCATGCAACGGGTGCCGATGGTCCACTGATCCAACCTGTGGACCGGACCCCGAAAAAGGGTTGTCCACCGGTGGGTGCCTGTTGGGGACCGCATTCGTAGGCGTACGAGCCCGGTGCAAGGCAGAGCATCGCTTGTACAGACTGGATGGAGGTCGTCAACGTGAAGGTTCCATCGGCCACCACCTCGAAGGAACTGTTCCGAACGATCCACACGAAGTCCCCCAAGGTCAATGCACCGCCGAAATTGTCCAGGGTGATGACCACACTGTCACAAGGCATTGGAGGACACGGGTCGAAAGGAAGGTTCCACGCACAGGCTTGCTCGCTGTAGAATCCCGTCCATAGATGAAGTTGGACCATGGAGCCGACAGTTGGAAGCTCCGTGTTGGGATGGATACGCAGTGTATGGTAGCTCTCGGCGCCGATCCCGAAATAGTCGACGGCTTCAGAAGCGATCGTGTCCCCTTGGAGATCCAACAGAACGAACCCAGGGTAATCGAACAATTCGGAACTGTTGTTGAACACATGTACGACCATGGCGGTGTCGCTGAAAGGGGCCCACTCCACGGAAGCCACCTCCAACAGCTCGCAAGGGTCGCCTCCAACAGCGAAGAAGTGCTGTCCCGGGGAGGCCATGTCCAGCACGAAGCTGCCGTTGATCTCGATCATGTACTCACCTGCCGGAAGCTGACCGATGGGGACCACTTCCGTGTGGGGTACGATCACGGTGGCCCCGCCATCATCCGCGGCATCGATGGTTATCGTAAGGATGTTGCCCTGCACCACCGCGTCCGTGCTGATGACGTACGCGCCGGTGCTGGAAAGTCCGCCGGAGAGCGCGATGCTGATCTCATCTGAGGTCGTGGGGTCGTTCGGTTGTACCGCGATCGATCCAATGTGGAAATAGGTCTGTGCTGAAGCGATGCCGGGGCTGAGGGCGGAGAATAAAAGGAATATCGTGGTTCGCATGGTACGGGTGTTTGCCGAATGGACGTTCCTTCCGTTCGATCCGATGCTTCTAGAACGCACCAAGCACCGCTGCGGCACCAAAACCGAGAATGACAAGGATGAAATAGAGGACGACCAGAATGATCGTGCGCAGCGCTGTCGACCACCACGGTCGCTGGTAGGCGACCCTCATGGACCAGGTCAGATAGATCAACGTGATCAAGGTCAATACGGCCCTCGGGTCCTCCAGCTCGAACAACTGCCCGGCCACGAGGCGGACGGCGATGAAGATGAACACGACCGTGTGAAAGTAGAGGGCGAAAACAAGGTGCTCCGTGTAATACAGTCCCGAGCCGAGGTGCAAGAGGTATAGAAGGAGTGCAAAAAGCGGAAGCAGGATGAACATCAGTTTGCTGAACTGCGCGAAGATCTCCTGGATGTAGGCTCCCTTCCCGTTGCTGCCCGCCCTGGCCTTCACCCCCACCCGCACGGCGGCACGCGCCCAGAACCCCGGTTCGATGCCCGCCACAACGAGGGCACTATCGATGAGGTGGTCGGTCAGCCCCGGATATTCGGAAAGGGCGCTCAACGTGCTATCGGAGAGTTCTCCATCCTCCCCGAAATCCAGCCTCAGGCCCTGGACCTGTTCGTCATCCGCACTGTTCACAACGACCACGTCGTTGTCCCCGATCTCCAGTCGGGAAGTGGTCCAAGCCAGGAGAATGAAGAACAGGACACTCGTGAAGAGGTAGAGCCTTAGCGGTGGTACGTAACGGACCCGCTTGTTCGCGTTGAATTCCCGGACGACGAGCCCAGGCGGCCAGAACAGGTCATGTAGGGTCCGCAGCAGCTTCGTATCGAAGTTGAAGAGCCCCGAGAGAAGTTCGACCAGGAAATGGTGGACGGGAAGCTTGTGCGTGTGGTTCTCCTGACCACAACGTGCGCAGTAATTATCCGCTTGGGCCAGCTGGTGCCCACAATTGGGGCAGTCGGCGAGTTTTGCACGCTTTCGCGCCATCCGGGGTCAGTTCTTCATGTTCTCGAAGGTCAACGGCATTTCGAAGTCCTTCTCCCGGCAAAGGGCCATCACCGCCTGCAGGTCGTCGATCTTCTTGCCGCTTACGCGGATCATGTCATCCATGATCTGGGGCTGCACTTTCAGCCCACTATCCTTGATCGCTTTCACGATCTTCTTGGCTGTTTCCCGGTCGATCCCCTGCTTCACCTTGATGACGCGGTATAGGCTCTTACCACTGGGAACAGGTTCAGCACTCAGGTCATAGCTGCGCACATCCACCTTTTGTTTGCCGCTGCGTTCCAGCAGGATATCAAGGATCGCGTCGAGTTTCATGTGATCGTCCGTGCTGATCTTGATCGTGAGGGCCTTCTTATCCGCTTCCACGGAACTGTTCGTTCCGCGCAGGTCGTAGCGGGATTCGAGTTCGCGCTTCACCACGTTGACCGCGTTGTCAAGCATCTGGAGGTCCACTTTGGAAAGGATGTCTACGGAGGGCATGTTGATGGTTGGTTCTACCAGCGAAGGTAGAAGGCCAGGGAAAAGGGTGTCACCGGAGCGCTTCGTTCTATCTTAGACGAACTGTAGACCGACCCCATGGCAACGACCACCTTGAAGTTCAAAGAGACCACCAATCACATCGCTGGAAAGCCCGACGCCAACGGCCAGCAGCGCATGGACGTACGCTCGCCGCTCGACGGAACCCTGATCAGCTCGGTGGTCCTGAGCACCGCCGACGATCTGGACAAGGCCGTAGTGGCAGCCGAAGCCGCGTTCCCCGGGTGGAGCGGCACACCCATCAAGGAGCGCTCGCAGATATTCTTCCGCTACCGTGAGCTGCTTTGGAAGAACCGGGAAGAGCTCGCCACATTGGTGCACACCGAGAACGGCAAGACGATGGACGAGTGCTACGCCGAGGTGGACAAGAGCATGGAACTCACGGAATTCGCGTGCAGCCTTCCACAATTGATCCAAGGTGAAGTACTCGAAGTGAGCAAGGGTGTGGAATGCCGTATCGAACGAAAGCCACTCGGGGTGGTCGCGAGCATAGCGCCATTCAACTTCCCGAACATGGTTCCGCACTGGACCATTCCGAATGCGCTGATGCTGGGTAACACCATGATCCTGAAGCCGAGCGAGCTGGTGCCGATCAGTGCCATCCGCATCGCCGAACTGCTGAAGGAGGCCGGCCTGCCCGATGGTGTCTTCAACGTGGTGAACGGCGACCGTGCCATCGTCGAAGCCATCTGTGATCACCCTTGCATCAAGGCCGTGAGCTTCGTGGGAAGTACCACGGTGGCCAAGATCGTGTACATCCGTGCGACCTCCACATTGAAGCGTGCGCTCTGTCTCGGCGGTGCGAAGAACCACTTGCTCGTATTACCTGATGCGCACTTGGAAATGACCGCCAGTAACGTGGTGGCAAGCATGAGCGGTTGCGCCGGACAGCGATGCATGGCCGCCGCGCAGATGGTCGGCATCGGTGCCGTGGATCACATCATCCAGCAAATGGTCGTGGAAGCGAAGAAGCTCATACCGGGCAAGAACCTCGGTCCGGTGATCAGCAAGGCGGCCTATGAACGCATCACGGGCTACATCGCCGAGGCAAAGAATGCCGGTGCCAAAGTGTTGCTCGATGGCCGCAACCCGCAGGTGGAGGGCGGGGCGAAGGACGGCTACTACCTGGGGCCTACTATCATCGATCATGTGACCTCGGATATGCGCATTGCGCAAGAGGAGGTCTTCGGTCCGGTGATCAGCATCGTACGTGCCAAGGATCTGGACGCAGCGATCGCCATCGAGAACGCGAATCCTTACGGGAATGCCGCGGCCGTCTTCACGCAAAGTGGTGGCAACGCACGCCAAGTGATGGAACGCGCAAGCGCCGGCATGATCGGCGTGAACATCGGCGTGCCCGTGCCCCGTGAGCCATTCAGCTTCGGTGGTTGGAACGACAGCAAGTTCGGTACCTGTGACATCACCGGGAAGAGCAGCATCGAATTCTGGACGCAGCTGAAGAAGACCACGACGAAGTGGAATCCGGAGGGGAAGACGAACTGGATGAGCTAAGGGAATGTCGAACATCGAATGATGAACACCGAAGGTCGAAGTCGAATGCTCGCATACACTTTGATATTCATCATTCGATTTTCAATGTTCGATATTCGAACTGAATTAACTTCATCGTGAGCACTTTGACATCGACAAACCCCGCCGAGATCCTCAAGGACAACCTCGAGCACACCATCTTCAGCTGGAGCAAGCAGTCAGGTCTCAGCCCGCTGAACGTCGCTTCTGCCAAGGGTGTGTATCTGCACACCAGAGATGGTCGCAAGATCCTTGATTTCAGCTCCCAGCTGATGAACGTGAACATCGGGCACGGGCATCCGAAGGTGGCCGAGGCGGTGGCGAAGCAGATGGCCGAGGTGAGCTACGTGCATCCGGGCATGATCACCGAGGCGCGCGGCAAGCTGGGCAAGTCGCTGGCGGAGATCACGCCGGGCGATTTGAACCGCACCTTTTTCACCAACGGCGGCACCGAGGCGGTGGAGCACGCGATGAAGCTCGCGCGTTTGTACACCGGTCGCCACAAGATCATCACGCTGTACCAGAGCTACCACGGCGCGACCTATGGTGCACTCACAGCCGGTGGAGATCCGCGTGGCTTGCCGCACGATAGTCAAGGTGTGCCGAATATCATCCACGTGGAGAACCCGTATTTCTACCGCTGTCCGTGGAACAGCAAGACGCCGGAGGAATGCACGGAGAAC
>JAGQVV010000187.1:5394-20229 GCA_020437805.1 Flavobacteriales bacterium | reverse complement strand
CGATGAGCATGGTGGTGTTGATCGCCGCATTGATGAAGGCCGATGGGACCGTGACGCGCAGCGAGCTTGGGAACGTCAAGGCGTTCTTCACCCGGCAGTTCGGTGCGGTCCAGACCCAGCAACTTTTGGTCGTGTTGCGTGATGTGCTCAAACGCGACATCCCGGTTCACCAAGTGTGCCTGCAGATCCGGCAGCATATGGCCCATCCGGTGCGTTTGCAGCTTATGCATTACCTCGTTGGCCTGGCCCACGCCGATGGTCGCGTGGATCGTGCGGAGTACGATCTCTTGAAGCGTATCGCACATGATCTCGGGATCAATGACAAGGACCTCGGTTCATTGAGCGCCATGTTCCGCAAGTCCGACCCGAACACGGCATACCGCATCCTAGAGATACCATCTACGGCCACGGATGATGAGGTCAAGAAAGCGTACCGCCGCATGGCCATGAAATTCCACCCGGACAAAGTGGCCCAACTCGGTGAGGATGTACAGAAGGCGGCGAGCGAGAAGTTCAAGAAGGTGCAGGAGGCGTACGAGACACTTCAGGAACAACGGGGTATGAACTAGCGTTGTCCCATAGGATCCGAGAACCATGCTCATTCTACTATCACCGGCCAAGGACCTGAACGACGCTCCGCTTGCGCTCAAGAAGGGTCACACCCAGCCTCAATTGTTGGCATACAGTGAGCCGCTCGTCAAGAAGCTCAAAGGCTACAGCGCAAAAAAGCTCGGGGCATTGATGGATATCAACCCGAAACTCGCGGCGTTGAACCAGCAGCGGTATGCGAATTGGACCACACCGTTCACTGCAACGAACGCGCATATTGCGATCCATACGTTCAACGGTGAGGCATATCGGGCGCTCGACGCTCGGAACATGGATGGTGATGACCTGCGCTTCGCCCAACATCACCTCCGCATCCTTTCCGGTCTTTATGGTGTGCTGCGCCCATTGGACCTGATACAGCCGTACCGCCTGGAGATGGGTACCTCGCTATCCATCGGTCGAAGGAAGAATCTCTATGCCTACTGGGGCGATCTGATCACCGCTGTCCTGAAGCAGGATCTGGTGAACAACGAGAGCGATGTGGTCATCAACCTGGCCAGCACGGAATACTTCAAGGCCGTGAACACGGAAAGTCTCGGTGCGCGTATCATCAGCCCGGTATTCAAGGATCGCACGGCTGGTGGATACAAGGTCGTGATGGTCTATGCCAAGCAACAGCGCGGTGCCATGGCGCGGTACATCATCACGCATCGCTTGTTGGATCCCGCCAAGCTGAAGAGCTACAAAGGAGATGGTTATGCTTTCTCGAAAGAAGATAGCTCGGCTGATGAGTGGGTGTTCCTGCGCGGTTGAACGGTCCCGTCCATGTGCCCATGGGCCAACCCCGACGGAGGCCCGACCATCTGAAAGCAATGCACGTCGAGTTCGTTGATCACAAGCCTGTTCGGACCGATCACTTCGCCTTTGCCGGCATGGAATAGCAGTGGGGCCCGGCTTCCACGGTCCATGCATGAGTGGTGCGGGATCGTCCACGTGCAAGACCGGAGGCGGGCATCCGTGGTGAACCCCGGTACCTTTGCGATGCAATGGAATGGGTGCTCGGGATCCTGGTGTTGCTTTGTCTGGCCTACGCCGGGGTGTGCTTGTTCTACGCCCTCTTCCAGGAGCGCTTCATCTTCATTCGCTTTCGAACACCGCGCAAGTTCCGCTACCGGTTCAAAGGAGCGTTCGACGAGCGTTTCATCATTGCATCCGATGGTGCCGAGCTGCACGGCCTTTATTTCAAGGCGAAGAACAGCCGTGGTGTGGTGATCTACTTCCATGGGAACACTGGGAGCCTTCGACGCTGGGGCAAGCATGCGCCACAATTCACGGACCTTGGTTACGATGTGCTGATGCCCGATCCGCGAGGCTATGGAAAGAGCCGGGGAGAGATCAACGAGCCGGTCCTGCATTCCGATGCCGAGCTGTGGTACACGCACCTCCGGGAGCGTTGGTCGGAGTCGGATATCGTGGTGTTCGGTAGGTCCTTGGGGTCAGGTCTTGCCACACCCTTGGCATCGAAATTCTCCCCGAAGGTACTTATGCTGGAAACCCCGTTCGCCAATCTGTACGACGTGGCGATGCACTACCTGCCCATCCTGCCATACCGACTGTTGCTGCGGTATCCGTTCCGCAACGACATCGCGATCAAACGGATCAAATGCCCGGTTTACGTCCTGCACGGGAAACGGGACAATGTCGTGCCCTATGGCAGTGCGCTCAGGCTGTATTCGCTGATCCCTTCCAATGTGCACCGGGAGATGATCACGTTCCCTAGAGGCCATCATAGCGACCTTGCGCGATCACCCCGTTACCACAAGTTGCTGAAGAGGGTCCTCGCGTGAAGCGGAGCACCAAGCTCTTCGCTCGATGATACCTACCTTCGCCGCCCATTCAAATGCACATGACCGTAAGGATCCTTTCCGCCGCGCTGGCAATGACCGTTCTCAGCGCCTGTTCACAGGGCCAAAAAGGCCGCAGTACCGAAATGAAGACCAGCCTCGATTCGGTGAGCTACGCTATCGGCGCTGATATCGGCGCCAACTTGAAGCGCTCCAAAATGGATTCGCTGAACGTGGACATCATGGCCAAAGGGCTTCGTGATGGCATGGACAGTACCGTGAAGATCGATGCTGAGGTGTTACAGGCCGTGATGGAGTCGTTCATGGGCAAGATGCAGGAACGTCGTCAAGCTGAGGAGCGATCCGCCGCCGAGGAGAATCGTTTGGCCAGCGAAGCCTATCTCGCCGAGAACGCGAAGCGCACTGGCGTGGTGACCACCACGAGCGGCCTCCAATACGAAGTGATCACCATGGGCACCGGACCGAAGCCCTTGGCTTCCGATCAGGTGAAGGTGCACTACACCGGTATGCTCACCGACGGTACCGTGTTCGATAGTTCCGTGGAGCGTGGCGAACCGGCCGTGTTCGGGGTGGGTCAAGTGATACAAGGCTGGGTGGAAGGCTTGCAAATGATGCCTGCGGGCAGCAAGTGGAAGCTCTTCATCCCGAGCGACCTCGCATACGGTCCAAGCGGCGGACCGGGTGGTCGTATCCCTGGGAACAGTGCTCTCGTATTCGAGGTGGAGTTGCTGGAGATCGTGAAGTAGTTCGGATCGCTGGAGAAGAGGGTGAACGTGGAACCCCCACGTTCACCCTCTTCTCCATTTTCAAGTATCCCTCGGTGTTTCGGGGATCGGCATCCAGTGCGACACCTCGGCGAAGAACCGGTTGCTCGTTCCTTCCCCCAGCCAGAAGTGTGGTGCGCCGGTGTAGCCCGTCTTGCTCGGATTGGTCAAAAAGAAGTCCTTGGCGAAGCGCAGGATCACCACCTCCCGCAGTTCCGTAGCCCCCGACTTGCCGGGAAGGTGAACGATGTTACCGGGTAGGTGACACAGCACCCGCGCCCCGTTCGCGGGCAGGCTTTCGCTCAAAGGGATCCAAGCCGACATGGCGCCAAGATAGCGGCGCTGGTTCACAGCATGGGTGGTGTGGCACCAGTGGCCAATTCCACCACATAGGCCATGGCCCGCTGCACGTTCTTCTTCAACACCGTGTCCGAGGGGTCGTACATCTTTTCGGCCTCCTTGCGCAACATGAAGGTGATCAAGCTTTCTTTCACCGGGAGATTCGTGGCCGTGATCGACCCTCGATCATCGTGGTTCCATTGCCATAGCAAGCGCATGGCCAAGAGCAAGGACGATCGATCGTGCACACGGCCACCTTGTATCACCCAACCTTTGCCCTCCTTCGGCACAAGACTTCGCAAAGCGGTCCGCAGTATGCTCTTCAGGCTCTCCACGGTGATCGGTCCGGTTGGAGCTTCCACCAGGGCTTGCGGAGATATCACATCCGTCCGCTGGTAGCTCATTTGGTGTGCCCGTGGCATGCTCTTGTTGAATTCCACCATCGAGGCGTTCACCATGTCCTCATGTACCACCAATGTTCCATCATGCCCATCAACGGCTTCCCGTTCCTTGTCCGAGAGCATTTCCAGGTATTCGGCTTTCGCATTGGTGATATCCAAGGCCGGTAGCACGAACGATGGTGCTCCGATGGCATGGCAACCGCGCCGGTGGCAGATCCCGATCAGGTTCAGGCTCAAGGCCCGAAGGAATGGTGCGTTCATCCCGATGGCCTCGCGGTCCGGGAATACGGGGTGTCCAGAGCCATGGAACAGTGCGATATGATCGGCTGCATAGCCTTGTGGGTCCAAGGACAGCCCAGCAGCATGGTGGGTCATCTCGAAGAGGATCTCCTCCGCCTCCAATGCCCCGGGAATGGAATCGATCATGATCGTGGCGCGCACGGTACCGCGTGGAAGAGCGAGCTGTTCCTCCATGGCCGCGATCAAGTTCGCCCAAAGTCGGGCTTCCAAATGACCCTGGATATCGCGCAGATACAGGAACACGCCACCTTGCCGTTCAGCGAGACCAGGTCCCGAGCTCAGCATGAACGACACGAGGTCGAAGATCCCTGCGGGCACCGGTTCGCCGTCCACCTGCACGGACGATTCATACACGTACAGCGGACGGGGTGCGACCATCAACCGGGTCGGACTGTTCGGATTGATCCTGACCCGTCCCTCCTTTGGATCCAAGTACGCCAATGAACGTTTGGCCGCACCACGGAGGCTCTTGTGGGCCCGTTTCAGGCTCCAGCGGTCCTGTGCGGTGAAGTTCCAGAGGTCGGCGATGTAGCTCTTGGCACCTGCGTTCAAGCCATTGATCAATTCGGAGCGGTTCGCTCCACCGATCATCTCCACGCGTCGCTCCAACAGCGATTCCGGGATCGGGTCCACTGCCCATTTCGAATCCCGCATGTTCGTGGTGCTCTCGAGGCGTTCCAACCGGCCGTTCGCGATCTCCTGCCTACGGGCCACGCGCTGCACCAGGAGTTCCGAGCAACGATCACCGAAGCGGCGCGTAAGGTCTTCCACCGTGGCCTGTACCAAGGTATCCACGGCGCGCTCTGGCACGGTATCGTTCAAGGCTTCGTTCAATTGGACACCATTCTACGCAAGACCAAGGGTGGAGGTTCGATGAAACGACGATATCCGTCGACGAATGGAGGTCTGTGAAATGGAGCGTCGAAAAGTACGGTGTCCATTGCATTCATCCGACGAACGGATGAACTCAGGCGGCCAATTCCAACTCCTCGTGCTTGGCGGCCAAGAGCTCCAGTCGAGGATGGACCACCCGAAAGAAAAGTGGAGGCACAAGGCTCAGGATCATCATTCCGGGATACCCGGTCGGCAATTGGGGTGCATCATCCGTGCTTTGAAGCCCTTGGTACTTCTTGCTCGCTTTCCAGTGGTGATCGCTGTGGCGCGTCAACTCGAACAGCATCGATCGACCCATGAAATGATCACTGTTCCAGGAATGGATATGTTGAACACGTCCATAGACCCCTGTCCCGGTCCGCTTCCGTCGCAGGCCATAATGCTCGATGTAGTTCACGGTCTCGAGCATCAGAACACCGATCAGGGCGGCAACTGAAAAGGCGGCCAGCTCAGGCCATCCGAAGAGCAACACGATACTGACCAATAGCCCCGCCTGCCAGGTCATTGCGTGGATCATTTCGTTACGCCGGTCGAAGGGCCCTTTCCTCGCCTTCCGCAACCGTTCAGCCTCGATCCGCCATGCAGAAAGCCAACTGAACACGATGCTACGGAACCAGAATCCATAAACGGTTTCTCCATATCGGGCACTGGCCGGATCGTCGGGCGTGGCCACGCGCCGATGGTGCCCTTGATTGTGTTCAATGATGAAGTGCATATACAAGCTGCTCAATAGCAGTCCGCGTGCCATGGCTCTTTCCCAGCGCTTTGTACGGTGGCCCAACTCGTGCGCCACGTTGATGCCATATATCCCGCACAGGATACCCATGGTCGCGATGCACCCGGAAAGCTCCATGGCCGTCAGCACTTCACGGCTTACGGTCAGCAGGAAGAGCACCAGCAAGCCCCATTGCATCGGTACGATAACGTACAACAGAAGGTCATAGACAGGGTCTTTCAGCACGGCGCGTTCCTCTGCCAAGGTCAGGGATTTGACCCGGCCTTGCCAAAGCAATTCCAGGATCGGCGTGATGATGAAGGCGTAGAACGGTACCGCCCATGTCCACATTCCGTTCCATTTGAAAGCGGCTATGGCAAGCATGGGAATGACGAAAGTGACCGCGTATCGCAAGGCACGAAGGCGGAAATGCCACGGTAGTGTGGTTTCTTCGGTCCTGGGCATGGTCATTGCCGCTCGAATGTACGCCGACCATCATTGCCAAGGTGCATTGTAACCCCATTGGTGATCGGGTTACTTTTGCCCGCCCCATCAGCCGGAGAACGGACCGCGCATGAGATACACCCTCCCCATAGTAGCCCTTGCCATGCTCGCAGCACCTGTAAGCGCCCAAAAACGGGCGATCGAATACACCGAGTTCGATCTGCCCAACGGACTTCATGTGATCCTGCATCAGGACCTCGCCACACCCATCGTTGCGGTGAGCGTGATGTACCATGTGGGCAGCAAGAACGAGGGTCCCACGCGCCGTGGTTTCGCACACTTCTTCGAACACCTGCTGTTCGAGGGGTCCGAGAATATCGATCGTGGTGAATACAGCAAGCTCGTGGAGAACGCGGGTGGGGTTCTCAATGCCAATACATCGGGCGATCGTACCTATTACTACGAGGTGCTTCCGAGCAACCAATTGGAGCTCGGGCTTTGGTTGGAAAGCGAGCGCATGTTGCATGCCAAGGTGGACCAGGTGGGCGTGGATACCCAGCGGGAGGTGGTGAAGGAGGAACGGCGGCAGCGTTATGAGAACCAGCCGTACGGAACGCTGACCATGGAAGTGCTCAAGCGCGCGTTCAAGGAACACCCTTACCAATGGCCCACGATCGGGTACATGGAGGACCTGAACGCAGCGAGCGAAGCGGACTACCAAGCGTTCTACAAGAAGTTCTACGTGCCGAACAACGCTACGCTCGTGGTGGCAGGGGACTTCGACCCCGCGCGGGCCAAGGAATTGGTGACACGCTACTTCGGGGATATACCGAAAGGAGCCGAGGTGGTTCGACCCAGCATTGTGGAGCCACCCTTGGGTGGAGAGGTGCGCGACACCATCTTCGATCGCATCCAGCTGCCTGCGGTGGTGATGGGTTATCGGATCCCGGCCAACGGTACCCCGGATTTCTATGCCGTGGAAATGCTGAACCGTATACTCACCGGCGGTAACTCGGCGCGGATGAACACGTCCTTGAAGGATAAGCAACAGCTCGCCGTGTACGTGGGGGCCTTCAACTTCCCGTTCGAGGATCCAGGTTTGGCCATCATGTTCGCCGTGGCGAATGGAGGTGTGGACCCGAAGGAACTCGAACGGGCCATGGAGACCGAGATACAGAAACTGGCCAAGGAGCCCATCGACGCCAATGAATTGGCCAAGTTGAAGATCCAATTGGAGACCGATGCGATCAACGACAACAGCCGTATCGCCGGGGTGGCCGGGAATCTGGCCACGGCATACATGCTGTTGGGCAACACGGAATTGATCAATACCGAGTTGGACCGTTACCTGGCCCTTACTCCGGAGGACCTTCAGCGTGCGGCCGCGACCTATTTCGTACCCGAGAATCGCGTGGTGCTCCATTACTTGCCCATTCCACCCCATAACCCATGAACAATAGCAGCCCTTTCGTTCGATCGAGCGCCTTTCGTGCAGCTTGTTCCGTCGGGCTCCTGTTGGCACCGGCTCTCATGAACGCACAGATCGATCGCTCCAAACCACCTGCTCCGGGCCCCGCACCCGTGGTGCACTTCAACGAACATGCATCGGTCGAACTCCCGAACGGTATGCATGTGATCGTGGTGGAGGACCACAAGCTCCCATTGGTCAGCGTGCAGATCCGGTTCGACGTGCCCCCCATCGTTCAAGGTCAACAAGCGGGCTTCGTGGATATGGTGGGGGAGCTCATGACCGCAGGCACCACCACGCGCAAGAAGGCCGATATCGACAACGCGGTGGATGGCATCGGGGCCACGCTCTTTGCGAGCAACAATGGTTTGTACGCCAGTGCCCTTAAAAAGAACCTTGCACCGCTGATGGAACTTGTGACGGATGTGGTGCAGAACCCGACCTTCCCGAATGATGAATTGGAGAGCCTCCGTGCTCGCAGCCTTTCCGGCGTGCAGAGCCGGCATGACGACCCGGAGGGTACGGCCGAGGCCGTTGGTCGTTCGGTCACCTTCGGAGGCACCCACCCTTACGGCGAGATCACCACGGAAAGGTCCGTGAAGGCCATCAACAGAGAGGCCATAGCTGGTTACCACAGCTATTTCTTCCGTCCGGAAAAAGGCTACATCGTATTCGTGGGGGATATCACCGAGAAGGAAGCGAAGGACATCGCCAAGGAGCATTTTGGCAAGTGGGACCCTGCCCCCGCTGATGCCACGAAGGATGAGGACGGCGTGATCACGGTGAAAGGGATCGGCCGATTGGAATCGCTTGACCGCGCTCGTGTCCCTGCCGGTGTTCGACGTGCCTTCCTGGTGGACCGCGAAGGAGCTGCCCAGTCGGTGATACGCGTGAGCTTTCCGCTCAACCTGCTTCCAAAGGACATCCGTGCGCAGCAGGCCCAGGTGATGAACACCATCCTGGGTGGTGGCGTGTTCAACGCCCGACTGATGCAGAACCTCCGGGAGAAAAGGGGGTTCACGTACGGCGCATATTCCTCCCTCGATGTCGACCGGTTCAATAGCAGCTTGACGATCTCGGTGAGCGTGCGGACCGAGGTCACCGACAGTGCCGTTGCGGAGATCATCAAGGAATTGGAACTGATGCGTGATACGCCGGTCACCGAAGAGGAACTGGAACTCGCCAAGCGCCACATGATGGGCAGCTTCGGCCGTAGCTTGGAAGATCCACGCACGGTCGCTCGCTTCGCCCTGAACACCGAATTGAATGAACTCCCTACTGATCATTACCGGACCTATCTGCAGCGGCTGGATGCCATCACGATCCAACAGGTGCTGGAGACCTCCCGAGCCTTTCTGCATCCTGACAAAGCGGTCATTCTTGTCGTGGGCGACAAGGAACGTGTGATCGACGACCTTGCTCCATTGAGCTTGCAGAACAATGCACCTGTCACCCAACTCACCGAGGATGGTGAACGCTGGCGGGAACCGATCGAAAAGGTCACCGACCGCACTGCGGAACAGGTTCTGGAGTCGCACGTGTTCGCCGTGGGTGGGCGTGATGCCATAGCACCCTTGCGGAACATCCGCTTGGAATACGAAGCACCCATGCGCAACGGCATGGTCCGTTACACCACGAAATGGATCGGGCCGGTCGGTTTCAGAAGCCTTATCCGTGATAGCGTGGACCTTGTGGAAGAAGTGATATATGACGGCGAGCGCGCACAATTCGTGCTCCCCGAAGCGTCCGGTGAGTACACCGATGCCGCGTTGGAATACGTCAGGCTCTCCGCCATGCTCGTTCCGGAGGCCGGGTACGATGAACTGCTGGAAAAGAGCCTGCTGGTGGGGTCCACCATGATCAAAGGGCGAAAAGTGTACAAGGTCTATTGTACCACCATGTCAGGGCTCGCCTTTTCCGAGTACTATGATGCGGAGACCGGGCTCAAGATCCGGACCGTGAAGGACCAGTTGTTCCAAGGAAGAAGCTACACCATCACGATCGACTATTCGGACATGGAACCGATCAATGGCCTGCTGATGCCGCACACCATTTCGGAGCGAGGTGGTCCTAGCGGGCGAATGGTACACACGTTGAAGAAGGTCGAGGTCGGACGTGAGATGCAACCGGGATTCTTTGATGTGAACATCCCTGAGGTGGAGGACAGGCCGGTGCCGGAATACACCCCCCCGGAGGATACCAAGTAGGGTCAGTTCCCGAGAGGTATCACCTCCATGCTTCGTGTTCGTGCTTGTGGCACGGATGCCTTGATCACGGAGGCCAAGGCTTCGAGGACCTTGCGTCGCACGAAGGGCTTGCGCACCACCAAGCTCACCTGCCGAACGGGCTCGGGCGCCATGAATCGTCTAACGTGCAGGTCATTGGTGCTTACGCTGAGCTCGGGCACGAGTGTCATCCCGCTGCCTTGGCGCACCAGGTTCTTCAAGGTTTCGATGCTCCCGCTTTCGTAGAGCACATTGTCATGTCCCGCCGCACTGGGTCTATCGCATAGGCTGAGCATCTGGTCCCGGAAGCAATGCCCTTCGCCCAACACCCAAAGTGCTTGGTTCTGAAGATCCTTGCGTTGTAAACGCTTGTTGCCCCAGAGTTGATGGTCCTGTGGCAGGTACGCGAGAAATGCTTCTTGGAAGAGCTTCACCTCTTCGAATTCCATGGGATCGACAGGCGTGACGAGAATGCCAAGGTCCAATTCACCGCGTCGAAGGCTTTTGAGGATGCGGCTGGTCTTGCGCTCGTCAATGTGCAACTCCAAAGTGGGATGTGCGTGCGCGAACTCCGTTAGGAACAAGGGGAGGAGGTAGGGGGCCAAGGTCGGGATTATGCCGACGCGCAGGCTGCCGGAAAGGCCTGCTCGCAATTCCTCCACCAAGGTGGTGAGTTGTGCCGTCTCCCGCAGTACCACACGCGCTTGTGCGATGACCATCTTCCCCATTTCCGTTGGCTGCACAGGTTGCGTGCGGCGATCGAAAAGCATGACCCCCATTTCCTCTTCCAGCTTCCGCACCTGCATGGTCAGCGTCGGTTGGGTAACGAAACACGCTGACGCGGCCTTCACGAAATGGCGGTGGTCATCGAGCGCGATGATGTATTGGAACTGCTGCAACGTCATGATAGAACCTATCTATGGTGGAATCGAAAATATCAATTTGTTCTATGTGGTACGGTCGGGTACTTTCGTACGCTTCGGTGCCGTGGGCTGACCGTGGTCATTGATCGCCCAGAAGAACGATGCGAACTTCATAACCTACATCTCGAACCAAACAACCATCCCTTATGGAGAAGAATGGACATACGAACGGATCTGAAGGCGCTGCAGGCAAGTGTCCGGTGATCCATGGTGCCAAACGCAACCCCGTGGCGGGCCGTGGTACCGGGAACAAGGACTGGTGGCCGGATCAACTGAACCTGGGGATCCTGCACCAGCACCATCCGAACTCCAACCCACTGGGGCCGGATTTCGATTACGCCAAAGCATTCAATGAACTCGATTACAAGGCGCTCAAGGCGGACCTGACTAGGCTGATGACCGACTCGCAGGAATGGTGGCCAGCGGACTGGGGACACTACGGTGGGCTTTTCATACGGATGGCATGGCACAGTGCCGGCACGTACCGCACGGCTGACGGCCGAGCTGGTGGAGGAACCGGGAACCAGCGCTTTGCACCTGTGAACAGCTGGCCGGACAACGGTAATTTGGATAAGGCACGCAGGCTCCTGTGGCCGATCAAACAGAAGTACGGGAATCGTATCTCATGGGCCGACCTCATGATCCTGGCAGGCAACGTCGCCTTGGAGAGCATGGGTTTCAAGACCTTTGGTTTCGCCGGCGGTCGTGCGGACATCTGGCAACCTGAAGAGGATATCTATTGGGGTTCCGAGTATGAGTGGCTCGCCACCAGTGATAAGGGCAACAGCCGATACTCCGGGGACCGTGAACTGGAGAACCCGCTCGCTGCCGTCCAAATGGGCTTGATCTACGTGAACCCTGAAGGTCCCGATGGCAACCCGGATCCGGTGGCCAGTGGACGCGATGTACGCGAGACCTTCGCTCGTATGGCCATGAACGACGAGGAGACCGTGGCGCTGACAGCAGGTGGGCACACCTTCGGAAAGATGCACGGGGCCGGTGACCCGGCCTTGGTCGGTCCGGAGCCGGAGGCTGCACCGCTCGAAGCACAAGGGTTTGGCTGGATCAACTCCTTCGGGACCGGTAAGGGAGGCGATACCACCACCAGCGGCCTCGAAGGGGCCTGGAAGCCGAACCCGACCCAATGGGACAATGGCTACTTCGATATGCTGTTCGGGTATGAATGGGAACTGACGAAGAGCCCGGCCGGAGCTCAGCAGTGGGTCGCCAAGGATGTGAAGCCGGAGCACATGATCCCCGATGCCCATGACCCGAGCAAGAAGCACCCGCCCATGATGACCACGGCCGACATGTCCATGCGTTTCGACCCGATCTACGAAAAGATCTCGCGTCGCTTCCACAAGGACCCGGCCGCCTTCGCTGATGCATTCGCTCGTGCGTGGTTCAAGCTCACGCACCGCGACATGGGGCCTAAAGCACTTTACCTCGGACCTGAAGTGCCGAAAGAGGATCTGCTCTGGCAGGATCCCATCCCGGCCGTTGATCACAAGTTGATCGACGGGAAGGACATCGCCGATCTGAAAGGCAAGATCCTCGGGACAGGACTCAGCGTATCGGAACTGGTAGCGGCCGCATGGGCTTCGGCATCCAGCTTCCGTGGAAGCGATAAGCGCGGCGGTGCAAATGGAGCGCGGATCCGCCTGGCCCCACAAAGGTTCTGGGCCGTGAACGATCCCGCACAACTCGTCAAGGTGCTCGGTGCCCTTGAAGGGATCCAGAACGAATTCAATGCCGCGGCCAAGGACGGTAAGAAGGTATCAATGGCCGATCTGCTGGTGCTGGCCGGTAACACCGGCGTGGAAAAGGCCGCCAAGGATGCCGGGCACGATGTCGCCGTTCCGTTCAGACCAGGGCGGACCGATGCTACGCAAGAGCAGACCGATGTGGAAAGCTTTGCCGTGATGGAACCGCAAGCGGATGGGTTCCGCAACTGGCAAAAGAAGACCTACAGCATCCCTGCCGAGGAAATGCTCGTGGACAAGGCTCAGCTCCTCACCCTCAGTGCGCCCGAAATGACCGTCCTGGTCGGAGGCCTCCGTGTGCTCGGCGTCAACGCCAACGGGTCCAAGCATGGTGTGCTCACGGATCGGCCCGGCCGGCTTACCAATGATTTCTTCGTGAACCTGCTGGACATGCGGAATGCGTGGGCCCCGAGATCCGGTGAGGAAGGCATCTATGGAAGCCATGATCGCAAGACCGGGGACCGTAAATGGACCGCCACACGTGTGGATATGGTATTCGGCTCCAACTCACAGCTTCGGGCGATCTCCGAAATCTACGCGCAAAGCGATGCCAAGGAGAAGTTCGTGAAGGATTTCGTTGAAGCGTGGACGAAAGTGATGGAACTGGATCGCTTCGACCTGAAGTGATCCCGAAAGGCATATGAAGAAAGGCGATCCTGTGGGTCGCCTTTCTACATTCGGTGGCCTTCCTTCGTTCTTCTGCACAACACCCGACCTTTGCGCCATGCTCGGCCTTCAACTCCCCACTGACCGCCGCTGGGCGGAGCTTATCAAGAACGACCTTGCTGAATTGCTGACCGATCATGCCTGGTGCGAGCAGAAGGCCGCGAGCAACGCCATCAGCATGATCGTGCGCTATCCGGAACTGAGCGAACTGGTGACCGCACTGACATTGATCGCACAAGAGGAATTGGAGCACTTCGGCCAGGTGGTGGAGAGGATCCATGCTCGTGGGTGGAAGCTTGGCCCGGAGCGGAAGGACAACTATGTGAACGAGCTGATGCAGTTCGTGCGGAAGGATGGCGACCGGGACGAGCGCTTGGTGGACCGGTTGTTGTTCAGCGCCATGATCGAGGCCCGCAGCTGTGAGCGTTTCAAGCTTCTTACGGAAGAAGTGGAGGATCCCGAGCTCCGTGAGTTCTACCGTGAACTGATGGTGAGCGAGGCTGGGCACTACACCACCTTCATCGGCTTTGCCAGGACCCACGGCGGTCGAGTGGATGTGGACCAGCGTTGGAAGGAATTCCTGGCATACGAGGCCCAGGTGGTATCACGCTATGGAAAGGCCCCCACCATGCACGGTTGATGCATCGGGCTTTTTCAGCAACTTCACGCCCCCTACACCCCCGGACCATGCGTTCCAACATCCTTTTGGCAGGTGCCTTCCTGCTTTGCCTGCCCTCCCTTGGACAGAAGACCTACAAGTACACCAGCGTACCCGGTGATCCGCTGGAGACGCGGATCTACACCTTGGAGAACGGCCTCCAGGTCTGGTTGAGCAAGAACACCGATGCGCCGCGGGTGCAAACGAACATCGCAGTGCGTGCCGGTAGCAAGAACGACCCGCCGGATGCAACGGGACTGGCGCACTATCTCGAGCATATGCTCTTCAAAGGCACCAGCGAGATCGGGACGGCCAATTGGAGCGAGGAAAGCAGGTTGCTCGCCCAGATCAGCGATGCTTACGAGGAGCGACGCGGTACCACGGACATCGAGCAGCGTGAACTGATCTACGCCCGTATCGACAGCCTAAGCCACCTGGCCGCCACATACGCTGTTCCCAACGAGTATGACAAGATGGTGAAGTCGATCGGGGCGCGCGGTACGAACGCCTATACGAGCACCGAACGCACGGTTTACATCAATGATATCCCGAGCGACGAGCTGGAGAAATGGATGATGATCGAGAGCGAGCGCTTCACCGAGGCGGTGCTGCGTTTGTTCCATACCGAATTGGAGACGGTCTACGAAGAGTTCAACCGTTCGCAGGACAATGATGGTCGTCAAGCCTACAAGAGAATGAACGAGTTGCTGTACCTGACGCATCCGTACGGCACACAGACCACGTTGGGTACCGGGGAGCATTTGAAGGATCCGAGCATGGTGAAGATCCAGGAATACTTCCGTAGTTACTATGTGCCCAACAACATGGCCGTGATCCTGGCGGGCGACATCGACCATGACC
>JAGQVV010000187.1:0-5318 GCA_020437805.1 Flavobacteriales bacterium | reverse complement strand
GGAGAAACCGATCACCACACCCCGTGTCGCCGAGGTGACCGGACCTGACGCGGAATGGGTCGATATCGGTTGGCGTTTCGATGGCTACGCGAGCGGCGTGGAACCCATGTTGAAGCTCATCGATGGCATCCTGAGCAACGGAAAGGCGGGTTTGATCGACCTGGACCTGAAGCAGGCCCAAAAGGTCCTCGACGCCTATTCCTATGCTTCCTCGGAAACCGATTACTCCGTTATGATGTTGCACGGCGAGCCCAAGGATGGTCAAACCCTGGAACAGGTTCGCGATCTCCTACTCGCCCGGATCGAAGCCGTGAAGAACGGGGACTTCGAGGATTGGTTGTTGGCCGCCGTGGTGAACGATCAGAAGCAACAACAGATCCGATATTGGAACGAGAACAACAGCCTGCGTGCATCCGCCATGACGGATGCCTTCATCCTGAACAAAGCGTGGACCGATGAGGTGGCCCTTTTCGATCGAATGGGGCGCATCACGAAAAAGGAGGTTATCGAATTCTGCAACAAGCACTTCGGTAACAACTATGCGTGCGTGTTCAAACGCACGGGTGAGAAGCAGGAACTGCACAAGGTGGACAAACCCAGGATCACGGCACTGGACATCAAACGGGAGGGCCAAAGCGAATGGCGCAGGGAATGGGAGAAGACCACCAGCCCGGAACTGAGACCCGTGTTCATAGACCTGCAGGAGTCCATCGATCAACACATCTTGGACAGTGGCGTTCCATTGGCCGTGGTGAAGAATCCGAGCAATGACCTCTTCAGCCTACGCTACATCGTGGATATGGGCACCAAGCATGATCGTGAGCTCGAGCTGGCGGTCAACTACCTCGACTACCTCGGTACATCGCGCTTTGCACCTGCGGCTTTCAAGCAGGAGCTGTTCAAGCACGGCCTCTCGATCAGCGTATACGTTGGCGAGGACAGGAGCTACGTGACCCTGAGCGGCCTGGAAGCCAACCTCGAACAAGGGGTGGAGTTGCTGGAACACCTCTTGAACGATGCCCAGGCCAACGAGGAGGCGCTGGTCGGGTTGGTGGCGGATATCGGAAAGGAGCGTCAGGACAAGCTCAAGAACAAGAACACCTTGCTTTACGGAGGGTTGGCTGCTTATGCCAAGTACGGGCCGGTGTCACCTACGAACGACGTGTTGTCCATGCCGCAGTTGGAGGCCATCACAAGTGACCAGTTGGTCAGTCGGATCCATGACCTGACCTCTTATGAGCATAAGGTGTTCTATTACGGAAGGAAGAGCACCAATGAACTGGCGATGCTGCTGAACAAGGTCCACATGGTACCCACGCCACTGAAGCCCCTCCCCACGGAACGTTCCTATCCGGAACTGCCCACCACCGAGAACAAGGTCTACTTCACTGACCATGACATGGTGCAGGCCGAGATGCTGTTCTTCGGGAAGGCCGGTAGTTTCGATGTTGAGAAATTGCCATACGCAGCGCTGTTCAACGAGTATTTCGGTAGTGGCCTCAGCAGTATCGTGTTCCAGGAGATACGCGAAGCCAAGGCCCTTGCCTATGGAGCCGGTGCGGCATACACCACACCGGCGCGCAAGGAGGATGCCCATTACGTGCGGGCCTTCATCGGCACACAAGCCGATAAGCTGCCCGATGCCGTGGAAGCGATGCTGGTATTGATGAACGAGATGCCCATGGCCACGGAGCAATTCGAAGGTGCCAAGACCAGTGCGCAAAAGGTCATCGCCAGCACACGGATCACCAAGGAGAACATCTACTGGACCTGGGATGCGGCGCAACGACGCGGGTTGGACTACGATCCACGGCAACTGACCTACGAGCGCATCCCTTCCATCACCATTGAGGACATGAAGGACTTCTTCGACAAGGAGGTGAAAGGACGTGCATACCACTACGCTGTGATCGGAAAGGCATCGGACCTGGACCTGGAGATCTTGGAGAAACTGGGGCCGGTAACAACTCTTACCAAGGAAGAGTTGTTCGGGTATCCTGAGCAATGAGGAGCAAGGCATGATCCGGGAGGTCACAGCTACGATCATCAGCATCGGCGATGAACTGCTCATCGGCCAAACGATCAACACCAACGCCGCTTGGTTGGGTGAGCGGCTCGGGTTGGTCGGTATCCGGCCCAGGAGGGTGCTCACCATCAGTGATGAGAAAGAGGAGATCCTGGACGCGCTGGCCAGCGCGAAGACGGACGTGGTGTTGATCACGGGCGGACTCGGGCCCACCAAGGACGATATCACCAAGCACACCTTATGTACCTTCTTCGATACGCACTTGGTGCGCCACCCGGACATTGAGGCGCAGATCGTTGCGTTCTTCGAGAGGCGGGGACGGGACCCGCTGGAGGCCAATCGAGCGCAGGCCGACCTTCCGGCGAACTGCACCGTCATACCGAACGATCGGGGGACGGCAAGTGGCATGCTCTTCGAACGCGAGGGTCGGGTTCATGTGAGCATGCCGGGGGTGCCGGGGGAGATGAAGAAGATGATGGTGGCGCACGTGCTTCCCATCCTGCAGCAGCGGTTCAAGCCCCCCACTATCCTGCACCGGACCATTCTTACCACAGGAATGGGCGAAAGCCACCTTGCCCAACGGATAGAACAATGGGAGGATAGCTTGGTACCCGAGAACATCAAGTTGGCATACCTGCCCTCTCCTGGATTGGTGAAACTGCGCCTGTCCACTTACGCCGACAGGGATGCTGAGGAGGCCATTGCACGCGTGGACCGGAAAGTGATCGAACTCCGTGCCTTGATCCCGGAGTTGATCTTCGGTGAAGGGAAGGACCGGCTTCCCCAGGTTATCGGTCGCTTGCTGAAGGAGCGCGGTGAAACACTTTCCCTCGCTGAAAGCTGTACAGGAGGCTATGTCAGTCACCTCATCACATCGGTACCCGGTAGTTCAGCATACTACACGGGGGGAGTGGTCAGCTATGCCAATGCCGTTAAAATGGAGGAACTGGGCATCCCAAGCGACATGTTGGAGCTGAACGGGGCGGTAAGCCAGCCTGTGGTGGAGAAAATGGCGACCGGGGTGCGCAGTGCGCTCCGCACGGATTGGAGCATCGCCCTCAGCGGCGTGGCCGGTCCCGATGGCGGCACACCGGACAAACCCGTGGGCACCGTTTGGATCGCCGTGGCCGGACCGGATGGGGTGAAAAGCATCAAAGGCGATTTCCCGGGGACGCGTGGTCTGGTCATCGAACGGAGCGCATTGGCAGCATTGGATCAGCTTCGGCAACGACTGCGGTAGCGTCCCGCTCGTCACCATGGGCCGTTCGTCGCGGATCCAAAGCTTTGCTTATCTTCGCGCCCCGTAATACCGACCATCGCCATGTCAAAGGTTTGCCAGATCACCGGAAAGCACGTCATCACCGGGAATACCGTGTCCCACTCGAATATCAAGACGCGCAGGACGTTCGCGCCGAACCTCCAGGACCGCAAGTTCTTCATCCCTGAGGAGAACAAGTGGGTCTCACTGCGCGTGAGCACCTCCGGTATGCGTACCATCAGCAAATTGGGCATCGCTGCAGCCTTGAAGAAGGCCAAGGAGAAAGGTTTCTACAAAGGCTGATCCTTCGGCACGAACTTGGAGGGCGTTGATCGGATGAGTTTCGATCAGCGCCTTCTGCTTTAACACCATGTCCGCACGTCACCTCCTCTTCGTAGTCGCGCTGGGAACCACAACGCTTTCGGCCCAGGAAGGGCAGGCGCTGCGCTTGGATGATGACACGCATGGCATCCATGACAACGATCTGCTCAGTCCCGAATTCCATCGTGACCGGCGCGAAGCACTGCGGGAACTCATGCCTGATGGCGGTGTAGCGGTGCTGTTCGCCAATCCTGTGCGTAACCGGAGCAACGACGTGGACTTCGAGTACCACCAGGATCCCGACCTTTACTATTTGAGCGGCCTTCGTGAGCCTGATGCGGTGCTCCTGTTGTTCAAGGAGCCACGATCGATCAACGGGAGCTCCACGACGGAGTTGCTCGTGGTCCGCGCACGGGACCCGAAGCGGGAAGTGTGGGATGGGCATCGACTGGGATCCGAAGGTGCCAAGGCCGTTCTGGGCTTGGACCACACCATGACCGGCGAGGAATTCCTTGCTATGGCTCCGCCGTTCCGATCTAGTGACAAGGTCTTCCTGCACCTCGCTGATGAGAACCTGCGGAACGACCCTCACGCCGCCGCCGATCTGGCCGACCTGATCGACCACGTGGAGGCACGGGCCTCGGGGACGGACCTGCAGGATCCCGCTGTCCTGGAGGACATGCTTGCCCACTTGCGGGAGGTCAAATCACCGGAGGAACTGGCCTTGATGCGCAAGGCGATCGACATCACCTGCGAGGCCCAAATGGATCTGATGCGCAAGCTGGGACCGGATATGACGGAGTACCAGACCGAAGCGATCATCGAGTATGTGTTCAAGGTGAATGGCGCTGAGCATGAGGGTTTCCCGAGCATCCAAGGCGGTGGACCGCACAGCTGCGTGCTGCATTATGTGACAAACCGGCGCACCCTGGGTGATGGGGACCTTTTGGTGAGCGACGTGGGCGCCGAATACCACGGCTACACCGCGGATGTGACACGGACCATACCCGCGAACGGACGCTTCACGCCCGATCAGCGAAGGATCTATGAACTGGTGTTGGCGGCACAGGAAGCAGGCATTGCCGAAGTGCACCCCGGAAGACCGTTCCAAAGCGCCCATCGTGCGGCATCCGCAGTGATCGCGAAGGGGCTCGTGGAACTGGGCATCATCAAGGAAGAGGGCGAGGTGCGACGTTATTTCATGCACGGGACCAGTCATTATCTCGGTTTGGACGTGCACGATGCCGGTACCTATGGTCCGCTGCGGACCGGGTCGGTGATCACCGTCGAACCCGGCATCTATATCGCCAAGGACAGCCCCTGTGACCCGCGCTGGTGGGGCATCGGCGTGCGGATCGAGGACGATATCCTGGTCACTGAGGATGGGCCTGTGAACTTGAGCGGATCCGCTCCTCGCCTCGCGGAGGAGATAGAGGAACTTATGCGGCAGGAGTGAACGCAGCACACTGTTCTGGCCGGACTTTCGAGCCCCGTATTTGGCCGTACCGAAAGTTCCACCTACTTTTGCGGCCCCTGTGCCAAGTGGTACCGGGTGAACCATCAGAGCAATGGCCAAGAAAGGGAACCGCGTACAAGTGATCATGGAGTGCACCGAGCACAAGACCTCGGGCATGCCGGGCACTTCCCGTTACATCACCACCAAGAACCGGAAGAACACGACCGAGCGTATGGAGTTGAAGAAATACAACCCCA
>JAGQVV010000186.1 GCA_020437805.1 Flavobacteriales bacterium | reverse complement strand
ACCTTCAGGCCGGCCTTTTCCACCAATATCGCTTCCTCCATGTACGCCTTGATCACGGCACGCTGCTTCTTGATCCCAGCCGCATCGGTGAAACGCAGTTGCCGTGCGCTTTGCACGTTCTTCGTCTGCTGCACCAACAGCTTATGCTCATCCTTCAGCAACGCTCCCTTGTGGAAGAGCAGCGCGCAGTACGCCTTGAAGCCATGTATCAGGAAGACGTTCTTCTTCTTGTACGTGTAGCAAGGGTGGCCCCACTTCAATTCCTCGGTGAGGCCGCTGTCCAAGGCAAGACGTCGCAGTGTCGCGAAGGCCTCTTTCCATTTTTCATCCTTGGCGAAGAACCGGTCGACCTCGGGGTTCCGGGTGCTGTCCGCTGTTCCGCGCGGTGCGTGGCTCGACCAACCCGGTAAGGCAGCGGCCTGCTTGATCCAGCGGATCAGCTGTTGTTCGTCCTCGATACCCTTCTCGCGAATGTCGAGGTAGCGTGCATTCGCGTCCTTGCTGGGTCCCGGCGGGATGGGGTCCATCGATCGCCCGTTGAACCACGTGAGCCGTACGAAGTGCGTGAAGCAATGCGTGGACAGGAACCAGCCCTGGTCTTCCACGCCATAGAACGGCGAGTTCCACCTCACGGCCTTTTGCAGCTTGGGCACGTGCCGCTCGATCAACGCATCCAGTCGTTCGCCTATGGCGCGTTTCCATCCCGGCATCGCGGAGACGTAGGCTTGTACCGGAGCATCGCCGTCGCCCTTGGGGATCTGCGGGTTACCGCCGGATAGGAGCTTGACCCTACCGGGCTTGGCAGGAGTGCTGGATCTGGATCTCGGTGCAGGCATGGTCGTTCCAAAATTGTGGATACGGGACGTGATCGGCAACAGTGCGTTCGAGGCCGTACGTTCCACCCGGATCCGTTACTACATCAGGAAACCGTTCTCCGGTGTGATCGGCCCTGGTATGTCGCTGTCGCCGATCATCTCACGGATATCGATCTCGATGCCTCGACTGATCGAGGTGATGGGCACATCGTTGTACGTGCCCTCGAAGGGGTTCTCGGAGTAGTCCCCGATCATCTCCATCAGGAAGAAGATCCAGATGATGAGGGCGCTGAGCACGGGCGAGGTCCAGAAGATCCATTTGCCCTTGTCCAAGAACACATCGGCCATTCCAAGCGGCACGAAACCACAGAAGACCATGGTTAGCCACAATGCGGTGGACGCGTATTGCCGCGGAAAGGGGAAGTTCTTGATGCGCTCGGCCCGCCCTTGTTCGTTGTACAGCTCGGTGATGTTGTGGTGGAACTCCATGTGGCGGAAGTCCTCGAAATAGCCCTTGTCACGCAATTCCTGCAAGCGTCGACTTTGGTTGGCCAGCAGTTGGGTGGCCATGTTGCTATGCTTCCGCACACTCGCCAATTCCTCAACGCTGATATACTTCTCCATCTCCAGCGTACAGGTCGGCCCCGGAGCCTCACTGATGTTCGGCAGGTTCTTGGAGTGTTCCCCATCGATCGGATGTTCCCACGAGCGCGGCATGCGGAGTTGATGGCGCAAAGCGGTAAGCCAGGCCACGTGCCTATGGATCAACTCGCGACGCACGGCAGGGGCATCGTCGCCTTGGATGAAGGAGACCACACCTGCACCGAAGCTCCGGCTCGTATTCACGATACCGCCCCAGATCTTGCGCGCCTCCCACGTGCGGTCGTACGAGCTGTTGTTCTTGAAACCCAGGTAGAATGCCACCGCGATACCCATCACACTGATCGGCTGCCACGGTAGACTATAATGTCCGTCCATGAAGTAGATCGATACGTGGATCACAAGGGCATAGAGCAAACCCAGTAGGAAAGGCTTCTTGGACCAGTGGAAGGTCATGAAGAATCCGTAGTTCCGTTTCACATACATCGCGTGCGGTGGTTGGTGCGCCAAAGTTCATCTTTCCACGCGACCGGCAATGATCGCCACCTGCCGCGGCCGTCGCGCGCATTTCGGGTTCCCGATGGTCGGCATGTACGAGAAGCCCGGAATGGGGAATGCCAATGCATTGCGTGAGCGTGTCGGGCCGGCCCTCACGTTCATGGGTCCGCCCGGCGAACGACCTACTGAACAACGGGCCGACAGGGCTGGACCAGCGAGCCGGGCACGCGGCCACCCCTGCGTTGCCTATCCTTTCGCGCCTTGAACATGTAGTACGCCACGAAGAAGATGAGCAGGCCGAGCAGCAAGCTGTTCTCCAGCCAATGTTCCGCAGGGTGCACCCAGATCTCCTTGAACAGGTTCCAGCGGCCCATCACCTCCACGAAATTCCAGAAGATCACCACCGTGGGTATGGCATAGCGGACCGCGTGGTCGAAGGCCTTGATCCGCACCAGTTTCAAGATCAGGTGGACGCTCCAGAACAAGGAGCCGAAGGCCACGATCCAGGTGATCGGGTGCCGGTCGCCTGCAATGGCGTCATCGTAGCAGAGCAACAGCACCAAATAGAAGGTCCAGATGATCATCACCATCTCCAGAAAGGCGATCACCGCAAGTGGCCGAGGCATGGACCTGTCCGAAGCCGAGATAAGCGAGTCGCGTGTGCCCATCCGTTTCTGGAACCACACGAAGAAGGTGCACCGCGTCTGCATGAACAGGAACATGAGCAGCATGCTGCCCAAGAGCCCCAATGAGCTCACCATCACCAGGTACTCGGGCTTGGTGGCCACCTCGCCATCCACCATCAGCGGTGCCACGCTCAGCTTCCGGGCCACCCATACGAAGCTGAATTCCACCCAGCCGGTCCACACCAACACGCCGCCAATGGCACCCAAGAGCGTTGCGTAAAGATCGCGCATGGGCCGTGCCACCCCCCACCACAGCATTGCGAACCCGATACTGCCCACGATGAGCGCACTGGTGAACACCGCTGCGCCGAATCCGTTCTCCAGCACTACCATGAGCGTGTGCCCAAGCGGCAT